>NZ_CAUFYA010000005.1:0-160274 GCF_959596855.1 uncultured Butyricimonas sp. | reverse complement strand
TTTCTGCCCAACATATACGGAAAATGAGGCAATTTTATGAGGAATGGAGTTCTGTCTTAAAATGCTCGCCACTGGCGAGTAAATTTACAAATCTTGAAGATAAAATATTAAATCCCATTGAAATAGATAGTAATACTCTACTGATGATAGATTGCTCGCCACTGGCGAGCAATCTAAACATGGAGGAATTCTTTAGTATCAGTTTCACGCACCACATGGAGATTATTCATAAAACGAGTACTATAGAGGAACGTGCTTTTTATATTCATCAAACAGTGGTTAACTGTTGGAATAAATATACATTACGTGTTCATCTCGAAGCGAATGATTATCGGCATCAAGGGGCGATGCCAAACAATTTTGTAAACACGATACCCGATGTTCAACAATCTGTGAAAGCGATCAGTATGTTTAAAGATGAATATTTACTCGACTTTATCAACGTGGAAAATTTGGATGAAAGGGATAAAGAAGATATTGATGAAAGAATAGTTGAAAATGCTATCGTGCAGAATATAAAAAAATTTATAATGACCTTTGGACAAGACTTTAGTTTTATTGGAAATCAATATCACATAGAAGTTTGTGGTCATGATGTATTTATTGATTTGTTATTTTTTAATAGAGAGCTCAATTCACTTGTTGCGGTGGAGTTAAAGTACTCGGAATTTCGGCCCATACATTTAGGACAATTGCATTTATATTTGCAGGCTTTAGATGACTATGTGCGAAAACCTCATGAGAATCCGTCTATTGGCATAATTCTTTGTAAGGGTGTTGAACGTAATTTTGTCGAGTATGCTGTTCGTGATTTTAACAAACCATTGGGAGTTGCAACCTACAAGACTGCTAATGATATGCCGGATGAATTAAGAAAAGCTTTGCCGGATATGGATGAATTGAAGAAGTTGTTGTAAGCATAATAAGAATAAAGATAGGACAAGGAAGGGGAAAAATAGAATTAAAGGTATCCGGTTCATAATTTGCCCCGGGAAACTCTCGGGTAAGGATTGCTTACTAGGCAACTTTTCTACCATTGAGTGGCGGTAGATAGCCTTTTGAGTGACTTTTGGGCGGGTTCGCCTACTCATCGCCTGATGTTCGCCCACAGTTCGCCCACGTTTTAACAGAAAAGTATCTTATTTAATACTGTCGAGGGTTTTGTCAATTGAATCTACAGGTACCTTTGCGCCAGATAATCGGTGTGGAATGGTTTATGATGATTTTGGTATTTGTAGTAAATTGATTTTTAGCTTATTATTCTGATGTGTCATTTTATTTTGCCTAAGGAGTAAAAAAAATCATTTTTCGTGTAAACATTTTCGGGTATTTCGTGTTTTAGGTGTGAATTTGAGTGAGATTAAGATGAAAATAGATTGGTTATTGATAAAGCGGAGTTTGACTTCTTCATTGAATGTAGAGGAGGAGAAGGCTTTGCGGGTGTGGTTGGACGAGTCAGAAAAGCATCGTGCCGTGTACGAGGACATGAAGCGTTTCGTTGCCATTCGCGAGGGATACCGTTTGGAAGAGGAAGTTAGACGGGGTTTTAAAAAGGATTTTGAAGCCAGACTGAATACTGCTTATCGTAAACGGGTGCGCCGGATGTGGATAAAGGTTGCGGGATACGCGGCAATGTTGGTGTTACCTTTGACGATAGTTTTGTTCTTCTTTTTGGAGCAAAAGCCCGCTGTTGATGCGGAGGATTACGGGATCGGACAGATCGTGCATGGGACGAGAAAGGCGACGTTGGTGTTGAATGACGGGAAGGTTGTGGCGCTGGATACTTCTCGTGTGTTGTTGGGACAAGAGGACGGAATGAGTATACGTACGAGCGATCTGGCTTTGGTGTACGTGGATTCCTTGCAAAAAGACCGGGAAGTGGAAGTTCAGAATCGGTTGATTACACCGAAGGGGGGCGAGTACACTTTGATGTTGTCGGACGGAACAAAAGTGTGGGTGAATGCAGCCACCGAGATTCGCTATCCCGTGAAATTTATCAAGGGGGAGCGTCGGGTACGTTTGGAGGGTGAGGCTTATTTTGAGGTGGCAAAGGATGTGGCAAAACCTTTTATCGTGGAGATTGATGGTATGGAGGTGAAAGTGTACGGCACGAAGTTTAATATCAATACCCGAAGGATGGATAGGATGCAGACGACATTGGTCGAGGGTTCCGTGTCCGTGAAACCGAAAGGAAAGCCGGAGGTGATGCTTGATCCGAACCAGCAGGCGGTGTTTAACAAGCTGTCCGGGCGGGTTGCCGTTCAGGAGGTGGATGTTATGCCTTACGTGGCGTGGCATCTTGGGAACTATTTTTTCGAAAACAAGAGTATAAGCGAAATCTTGGATGAGCTTGCCTTGTGGTATGATATAAATGTATTTTTTATGAATGACGAAGTGCGCAACGAGCGGTTTAGCGGTTATTTGCCCCGCTACGGGGAGATCGAGAAGTTGTTGGGGTTAATCGAGAAAACCTCTCATGTTCATTTCGAAATTAAAGGCAAAGTGATAATAGTGCGTAAATAAGAAAAATCCGGACAAGCGCCACTTATCCGGAGTGAAATAAATGTGGGCAAGCAAATGCGACAATGATTGCCCGAGTAGTTTTTAATTTCAAAATCAAATGTATGAAAAAAAAACAAAGTTTTTACTATTTCTATGGTAAAAAGAAAAATGGTCTATTACGAATCATGAAATTATTAGTTATTTTATTGACAATGACCTGCATGACAATTTCCGCTAACACGTTCTCGCAACAACAGAGGGTGACGCTGGAAATGAAGAATGTCGGTGCGATGGAACTCTTTAAAGAGATTCAGAAGAAAACGAATTTGTATTTCGTGTATAATGATGCTGATCTGATTTCTTTTAGTAACATTACCGTTTCGGCAAAAGACGAGGAGTTGGATGTTTTATTGAAACGGGTATTTGCCGGGTTGAACTTCTTGTACGAGGGGAACGTTATCATCGTGAAGCCGGCTGTCGCTAAGGATGATGAAAAGAAAGACGTGAAGAAATTCATCGTGAAAGGAAAAGTGTTGGACGAGAAGAAACAGCCGTTACCGGGAGTTACTATACGTTTGGATAGCACTACCGTGGGATGTGCCACGGATGCAATGGGGCAGTTTATGTTGTCTTTGCCGGTGGAGACCGGTCAATTGATTTTTACTTTTGTCGGTTTCAAACAAGAAAAACGGAAATTCAAGGCGGGGGATGAAATCATCGTCACGATGAAAGAAGAAGCCTCGGATTTGGATGAGGTGACTGTGATCGCTTACGGTGAACGTAACAAAAAGGAATTAATCAGTTCCGTGTCTTCAATAAAAGCTAAGGATTTGGAAGAAGTTCCTTCTGCCAGTTTGGAAAATTTGTTGCAAGGACATATGGCGGGAGTCGAAATAAATAATGTTTCGGGTGCTCCCGGTGGTGGTGGCTCACGCGTTGCTATTCGGGGTTATAATTCGTTAATGGTTAATGGAAAAAGTAATAATACACCGTTATACGTGGTGGACGGGGTTCCTATTAATTCATTTACTTCTCCATTAACAGGAACGAATACATTGGCGGAGATCGATCCGTTAACAATCGAATCTGTTGAAGTTTTGAAAGATGCTGCTTCTGCTGCTATTTATGGTTCTCGTGCAAGTAACGGAGTGATATTGATTACCACGAAACATGGTAAGGTCGGGCAGGCTACTTTTCAGGCTAACGCTTCTTATTCCTGGAACTGGTTGCCGGAGACCCCGGTACAGATTCAAGGAAACGAGGAACGCCAATGGTGGCTGTATGCTGCTAAAAATATGGCTGTCGGGTATTTCGATTCCAACAATAACGTGCATTGGCCGACTTCCCCGGAAGAAGTTATCGGAACGACGGGAAAATATGACTTTTTTTGGGGAAATGGTATTTCTAATATTGTAAATCCGGTTCCGTTGGTTCGACGATTACAAGATAGTTTGAATCCGTTTTATAATAATTCGACCAATTGGTGGAAGTATGTTTTTCGTACAGGGAAGACATTAAATGCTAATGTCCAAGCTTCCGGAGGGACGGAACGAGTGAAATATATGGTTGGCTTGGGTTGGTATAACGAGAAAGGAATTAACGTGGGGTCGGATTTCTCTCGGGCAAATCTGATCTCGAATATAAATTTAACGCCGCGCAGGAATCTTTCATTGGATGCTCGTCTCGCCCTCTCGTATTCGGATATGAGTATGGCTGGCGGTGGATTAGGAAGTCGTAATATATCTTACATGACGGTGAATCCGACGAGTACTTCTACGTTATTAGGTAATTCCGGAAGCGCGTATGATAAGATATTTCAGAATATTAATGATGTTTCGGAGAAGAAATACGATTTTAATATCAGGTCGAATATTCGTTTAGCTTATAAAATTCTGGAAGGATTGGATGTTTCCGCGACTGTCGGGGCCGACTACACGCAAGCGCAAGCAAATCGCTTTGAACCGAGTCAAATGGATGTTCGAAATGGATTGAGCGTGTCATATGGTCAGATGTCCGGTAGTATGTTATTTCAAACAGAAGAATTGTTGAATTATAATTTTAGCTTGAAGGAACGTCATAACTTTGCTTGGTTGTTGGGATTTTCCTATACACGTGAGTCTTCTAACGGATTAAAGGGCTCTGGTAAAGGCTCCCCGAGTAATTATATTCATTACGTGATAGAGGTGATGCCCTCGTTGAAGGATCTAAATGGAGTTACAACCGCCATGCAGTCTTTCCTTTCTGATTATAAAGAGAAAATAATGGTGAGTTACTTCGGTCGTTTAGCTTATAATTTCGATCAAAAATATCTGATGGAGTTCACTTTACGCCGAGACGGTTCCTCTGTTTTCGGTAAAGATGTGCGTTGGGCGACATTTCCTTCAATCGCTTTGGGATGGAATTTTTCTGACGAGTCGTTTATGAAAAATTTCTGGTGGTTGAGTCATGGTAAAATTCGCGGGTCGTGGGGAACTTCGGGACAAACATTTTCTGATTATTATTTAGCTCAGGGAACTCTTGGCGAGGGGGATAGTTTCCTAGGTGTCTCAGGGTTGGTTCCTTCCCAGATGGAAAATAGAAGTTTGACATGGGAAAAGTCAGATCAATACGATATCGGTTTGGATCTTGATTTATTTGATTACCGATTGAAGTTGAAATTGGATTATTACTACAAGTACACGAAGTCTTTGTTGTGGCAAGTGGATCTTCCGGGTACGGTTTATTTCCATGATAGATTGTGGGATAATGCTTTAGAGTTATCTAACGAGGGGCTTGAACTAGAAGCTCAATTGGATATCTTGAGGGAGTCAGCCGTGTCCTGGCGGATGCGTTTTAATATATCCAGAAACTGGAATCGTCTGGAGAAGACAAACACGGGAATGGACGTGAGCGAAAAATACGTGATCGGGCGTTCCATAAACCAATTGCGTGTCTTCAAGAATTTGGGATACGCGCAAAGTGATAGCGATATCCCGTATTATTGGGATCAAAATGGAAATCGGAAACCATTGGGTAGTGGAGGATTGGCTCAGCCTACTCGTCTGGGAATGAACGTGATTGCGGATTTGAATGGTGACGGTCGAATTACAGATGACGATAGATATTTTGCCGGTTCGACGTTACCCGTTGCTCATGGAGGTATAGCGAGCGAAATTAAATGGAAGGGATTTGATCTGAATTTTTTGTTCAATTATTCTTTAGGTCGGAAAATGATTAATCTTTTCCGAAAAGGATCGTTAAATTTTAATATGAGTGGTAACATGGGAGCCCTTTTTGAAGATTACAGAAATGTCTCTTTTTGGGAGCAACCCGGGGATAATTCTGATTATCCGGTTATTTCTGCCATTAATAGTTATCATTACGGGCAGTTTGATGGTCTGATTGATTCAAATATTGAAACAGTGAATTTTATCCGCTTGAAGCAGTTGACCTTGGGATATAATCTTCCCACGCAATGGGCAAAGAAAATTTATTTACAAGGGTTACGCGTATTCTTCACGGGAGAAAACTTGTTCATGTTGACCAATTATTCCGGGCTTGATCCGGAGAATGTAGACGTGCTGGAAGGGTTGGATAAAATGGAAAATTATCCGAGCGCAAGAAAGATCACGATAGGTTTAACGCTTAAATTTTAATTATGAAAAAAATACTCTATATTTTGTGTGTCAGTCTATTTGTTTCTTGCAATAGCCTGTTGGATGTAGAGCCGGAGACTTTGGTTAGTTTTGATAATTATTACAAGACTGAACAAGATCTGGAGGTTACGATGTATCAGATGCAAAGTTTCGTGCAGCGTGTCGGGGGAGCGGGAAGACAAGCTGCTATCGGTGATATCATGGAAACGACAACGACCCTTGAGAAGGTTTGGGATCCGATAACAGTGGTCGGAAGTGCTGGAACAGGGGTTGCCGATTGGAAAGAAACTTATTGGATCGTGTATATGGCAAATGTGCTGTTGGATAATATGTATAATGCGGAAGGAAATGTTACCCCGGAAAGATTGGAATTTTATCGGGCACAAGCTTATTTTGCAAAGGCGTTAGCTTATTTTTATTTGAGTCGCGAATGGGGTGAAGTTCCGATAACGAGGAATAGTTCTTCGTCGGAAGTTTACGGGAAAAAACCGATATTGGAAGTTTTGGATACCGTGATTACCAACGCGAAAAGAGCTTTTGATATACTTCCCGTGCAGGATGCTATCGTGGATAGAAACGGAGCGTTGATTAATTCAAAACAATTTGGAAGTAAAGGAACGGCTTGTGCCTTGCTGGCTCATGTTTATGCATGGAAAGGCAGTATGATAGACTTGCTGGAACTTGAAGGGAATGCCAAAGAGTGTTATAACAAATCAATTGAATATGCGAACTATTTGATAAAAGGAGAGGTGGGAAATTATAGTCTCGTGCGTGATCCTGAAAAATTGTGCCAGCTTTTTTCTAATAATGAAGTTAATAATCCGGAAGCGATATTCGAATACACGTTGAATACGCAGAAAGATATGATTTTCTCGACTTATTTGTTCGGTCAAAGATATATTGGCTATCCATTAGACAAACAAGTATCCGAGAGCGATCAAAAAAATAAGGAAGTTAAGATTTCTTACACGATGATCAAAGAGTTGTATGATACGTTAGATTTGCGTCCGTATGCTAATTTTAAAGACTATCTTTACTATAGCTGCGATACGCTTAGGTATATCGGGATTGAGGATGAACACAAAAGGGATAGTACGGTGCAGAGTAATAGAGAGAAAATTGAAAAAATAACGGGCGGTTATGCTTATCCTTTTAAATGGCGTGAGGGTGTATATCGGGCAAATGCCTATAATCCGAACAAATTGGATTTGACGGCGATAAAGTCCAATTATGCCTATTGGCGTTTATCCGAGATTTATTTGTTGAGGGCGGAATGTTATGTTAAAGTTGGTGAAAATGGTTTGGCGGAAGCAGATTTGAATGAGATTAGGAGTTTTAATAACGTGAAATCCTATCCCAATAGCGGTGGAGATGAAAAGGGTTTGAAATATGCTATTTTCCATGAAAGAGAACGCGAGTTGTTGATGGAAGGACATCGTTTCTACGATATTATACGGAACGGGATGGAGTATATCAATACTTATTTGCCCGGGACATTCAGAACCATGACGCTATCTGACGTGAAGAATGGGGGTATTTTTTACCCGATTCATGATAGTGCATTTAAGATGAATGCTTTGTTGAGACAGAATGTGTATTGGGCGCAATATATAAACTAAAATAGGAAAAGAGATATGAAACAAATAATATTATTAGGATTGTTATTATCACTGTTTGTTGGTTGTACAAAATATAACCAAATAGATACAGGTTTGGCTCGGAAAAAATATCATGGGAATATGTACGAGTATTTTCATTCAGATTCTTACAACTGGGATTCTCTTTTGCTGTTTATCGAATATACCGGTTTAAAAGAGTATTTCACGGGAGAGAAAGCGGATTATAAGGAAATTACTTTTTTCGGTCCGACCAATCATTCCATTCGTAGGAAAATATATGAAAAATATTCATGGAGTGCGGACTATAAGACTAAAGTGTATAAATATCATAGCGTGAAAGAGTTTGTAGAGGGAGAAGGAGAGGAATATTGTCGTAAATTGATATTAAGCCATATCGTGAAAGGGAAATATGAAGTAGAAGATATTCCGATGGGTACGAGTGGCGATAGCGAGTCTGGAATTATCTTTACTTCTGCTAACGGAACTATGTTTCGGGTATTTTCTTTCCAAGAACCTTACGAACAAACCCCGGATGCTGGTCCAATCGTGTTGTACATAAAGGGTGGAGCTATTATGAGCACGAGTATAGATGTTGCCTCGACGGATATAGAACCGACAAACGGGATAGTTCATTCTTTAGCTTACGGGTTTACATGGGGGCAGCTTTAATTATTAATTTGATCAAGATATGAAACAGGTTACTATATTTTTATTTATATCAATGTTGGCATTAATGTCTTGTCATGATGTCAAAATTGGTTATTTGAATGTTGAAAATGCTGAATATTATCCGGATACTATAGTTATTCCGTCAAAGTTAGTTACTGCGGAGGAAAATCCTAAAAAGAATGACCAAATCCGGATCGATAATAATGCTCCGTGGGTGACTAATATCATTAGCGGACTTTTGGGAACAGAGTCACTGCAATATGAGTTTGTTAGTGTGAAGGCTTTAGAGGGAGGAAATGCGGATTTGTTCGCAAAAGAGATTGTCGTACGAGGATGTGGACAGATGCAGCTACCTTTGAAACCAGCAGCTCCCAAAGGACGTTATTTGGTGACATTAAGGGTTAGTAATGACGGTTATTCCGCGATTTTACAGGATGTATTTACATTTATAATTGAATGAGAATGACAAAGAAATATTTCATAATGATATGCTTCACCCTGTTCATGGGGTGGAGCGTATCAAGCTACAGCCAAGAAATCAAGTTCTTCGAGGGAACTTTTGAGGAGGCGTTAGCGAAAGCGAAAAGCGAGAGCAAGTTGGTTTTCGTGGATTTCTACGCGACTTGGTGCGGTCCGTGCAAGCAGATGGCAGAGAAGGTATTTACGGACGAGGAAGTGGGGAAGTACATGAACGAGAAGTTCGTGTGTATGCAGATTAACGTGGAGACTGCCGGATGGCAAAAGGAGACTGCGGAAAAGTTTAACGTGACGGTTTTGCCGACGTTGGTTTTCTTTAAAACGGATGCAAGCGTGGCGTCCCGTCTGGCCGGGGCTCGGGAAAAAGATGATTTCTTGGGTGCGGCGAAGGTTGCCTGTGGCGAACAATTGAGTTTCGTGAAATTGTATGACCGTGCCAAGTCGAAAAAGGATTTGACGGATATGCAAATGGTATTGAAACAAGCCCCGGATTACGTGGGTGGTTTGCAAGGGATTGAAGCGCAGAAGTGGATCGTGCGTATTAATAAATTGTATGACGAGTATGTAAAAGCGAAGTTAGTACCGGACTTTATCAATAAGGCGGATTTCCAGATCGTTCAGAATTATAGTCAGGGCAAGAAGAAAGAAAAGGATGACGCCGTGATGGAATTTATAGCCAAGAACCTGGAAACGTACATGAACAAATTGGGAGAAGCCCCGGGTATCTTGATGGTAGAGTATAATAACGCTGTTATCGAACAGTTGGCAAGAGCGGGTAAGGATGAATACAAAAAATATCTGGAAAGAATCAATGGCGATCTGGAACCGGCTTACGCTATTATGCCCACGGGAACGTTGACGCCTTACGAGAAATTCAAGTATTATTATGACGGGATGTATCTGATGTCTTATAAGAAAGACGCGGAGTCTTACGTTCAGTTGATGAACAAGTATCTTGCGGCATTGGGGGATAAGGTCGGAGCGAATGATTACGGAGAGATTGCCCAGAATATGTATGTCATGAGTAAGGGCAAGTTGAATAACGAGCAGCTGGAGCAAGTAAAAGATTGGCTGGTGAAGGCGATGCAATACGAAGGGACGGGTATCATTGACAGGATCAATTTTGTAGCCATGTTGGGGGATACTTACAAAGCGTTGAAACAATTTGACAAAGCTAAAGAAGCTTATAATCAAGGATACATGGAGGCTTTGCAAATTGAAAACAAGATGCGTTCAGCCCAGTTGCAAATGATTATGAAACGAAAATTGCAAGCTTTGGAGTTAGCGAAATAATATAAAGTATGAGGGGATTATTAGTAACGATTGCCGTGTTTCTTTTCACGGTCGGGACTCCTTTGTCCGCGCAGGAAGACATGGAAGGATTGCGTCACGGGAAATTGGATAACGGTCTGACGTATTACGTGAAGCATTCCAAGGCGGAGCCGGGAAGGGTGAGCTTTTACTTGTTGCAGAACGTGGGGGCGATACTGGAAGAGGATCGCGAGAACGGGTTGGCGCATTTCTTGGAGCATATGGCGTTTAATGGTACCACGCATTTCCCGGGAGGGGTGATGCCTTATTTAAGGGGGAGAGGTATTTTCACGTTTAACGCGAAGACGGGGATAAACCAGACCGTGTATAATATCGAGGATGTGCCTGTGGCAGAAGGCGGATTGGTGGACACGTGTATGTTTATCGTGAAAGACTGGTGTAGCGAGATATTGTTGAAAGATAAAGATATTGACGAGGAGCGGGGAGTGATTATCGAGGAATGGCGAAGCCATTATAATGTGGGACGGCGCTTGCAGGAAGGATCGGCTCCGGTGGTGTATAATCACACGAAATATGCGAAACGGAACGTGATAGGGACAGTTGATTTGTTACAATCGTTCCCCTCGGATGTATTACGGGAGTTTTACCGCAAATGGTACAGACCGGATTTGCAGTGCGTGATCGTGGTGGGGGATATTGACGAGGTGGAGTTCGAGAAGCGGGTAAAGAATCTGTTCGGGCAGATTCCCGCGAGAGAGAACCCGTTGGAGCGGTACGAAGTGGAGATCCCTGACCGGGCGGATATGGATTATATGTTGATTCTCGATGCGGAGAATCCCTCGAAGATGATTTCTTTCCACCAACGGGCACATCGGCAGGAGGGATTGGATGAGGTCGGACGCAAGGCGTATTCTTTTAAGGCACGGATTTTTAACGCTTTGATGGGACAACGTCTGTCCCGTATCGTGAACGCGAACAAGGAGAAGTTTTTGAGTGCTTCCGGTACATTCGAGAGTTTCGTGCGTAATTATAACGGGTTCTCTTTAGACGTGATTCCGTATAAAAATCAGGATGCGGAGGCTTTCGAGCAGGTGTGGACAGCGTGGGAAGAGATTCGTCGTTACGGTTTTACCGACAAAGAGGTCGAAAGAGTGCAAGAGGCTCTTTTCCAAGAGTTGATGAAAATGGAAAGTGAGGTAGAGAAGGAGAGTAACCCGTATTACGTTTCCGTGTTCCAGAATCATTTTTTGGCGGGAATGCCTTTTCACGAACAACCGGAGGAGTTGGGCTTGTTGAAAGAGGCTTTGCTGGAAATCACCGCGGAGGATATGAGTGACTGGATTCATTCGTGGGCGAACGATAGCAATCAGATTATCGTGGTGTCCGGGAATGACAGGGATTATAAATACCTGATTAAAGATGATATTCAGAATATCATGGCTAAGGTGGCGGAAAAAGATATAGAGCCGGAGGTCGAAGAACACAAGACACCGGAACCGTTTGACCTACAACTTCAAGCCGGAGCGATTAGGAAAGTGAAAAAGCTGGATCGTTTCAAGGCGGAAGAGTGGACTTTGTCTAATGGCGCCAAGGTGTATTACAAGCACGTGGAGGAGGGACACGGGTTCTTCTCGCTGGCGTGTAGCAGTCATGGTGGTCGTTCGGTTGTGGCAACAGAGGATTTACCAACATTAGCGGCAATGCAGGCATTGACTTTGAAGTCGGGGCTGTACAAGTATGACCTGAAGACGTTGAAAGAATTGACCCAAGGCAAGCAGATCCGTTTGAATATGATGATCAGTGATTACACGGAAGGCTTCGGGGGAAGCACGAAAGCGGAAAATGCCGAACTTTTGTTCCAGTTGTATTACTTGTTGTTCCAGCAACCCCGTTTCGATAGGACACAATTTGACAAATATGTAGAGCGTTCCCGCTACGCGTACGAGAACCAGCGGAAGACACCGCAGAATCTCGTGCAGGATACTATCCGGATGTTGACCGTGAGAGAAGACGAACGGAATAAGGATTATGGAGTGGCGTATTTCGACATGATGAATTTCAATCGGTTGGAATCCTTGTATCGTGAACGTTTCTCGAATGCCGGGGAGTTTACTTTTTGTATCGTGGGGGATATCGATCGGGACGAGGCTGCACGTTTGGCGTGTGGATATATCGGTGCTTTGCCTTCTCGCGGGGGAAAGAAAGAGGAGTATATTATCCGTGATTATAGCGTGGATACCGATACTATTGCACGTGAATTTAAAGTGGTGATGCCGGGGGACAAGGGGATGGTGAATATCGTGCTGGAGAATGATGGCAAGTTCTCGCTGAAAGAGCAGATAGCTTTTAATATCTGGGGACAGATGTTGCGGGCTCGTTACTTCTCTATCGTGCGGGAGCAGGAGAGCGCGAGTTATGGTGTGAATGCGGATGCCGGCTACCGGGACTTTCCGGATAGGAAAGCAACCCTGATGATCGGTTTCGAGACGGAGAGCGATAAGGTGGAAAGGATGAAAGAGATTATCTACCGGGAATTGGAGAAGAGTACCAAAGAACTTTTCAAGGAGAGTGAATTGGCTCCTGTCGTTACGGTAATAAAACGAAGTAACGAGCAGGCAAACGAGAATCTCGGTATCGATTTCTGGATGAATGTGTTAAATAGTTATGCGGAATACGGAAAAGATATCACGGATCACAGTGCTTTTGACAAAGCCTTGGATAGTATTACCGTGAAAGATATTCAACGTGTGGCTCAGAAGTTTTTGAAACACGTGAAATTGCGGGACTGGGTAATAAAATCGGAGAAAGAGAATCCGTTATCGGATTGGGAATAGTGAGGATCAAAACAAGTGTGTGTGGAAGGGGCTGTCTGTATGGGCAGCCCTTTAATTTTTGATTTAGCGATTTCTGGATTTTGTGATTTTCAAATCAATTTTAGACTTTGTCTTGTTTCTCAAAGCCTTCCAGGTTGATTTCCCGTTTAAGTTCTTCTTCAGTTGGTAAGTATAATTTGTATTTTGATGCAAAGATTTGCATATTGTCTTCCGGTAGAGTATAATGTACAATAGATTCGCTTTTATCTGCACATAAAACTATGCCGATGGGCGGATTATCTCCTTCGTTCATTAGTTCACGGGTGTAATAATTGACATACATTTGCATTTGCCCTAAGTCTTGATGTGTGAGATCTCCTAGTTTTAAGTCTATAAGTACAAAGCATTTGAGAATATAATTATAAAAAACAAGGTCAATAAAAAAGTGACGTCCATCAAAGGTGATTTTCTGTTGTCGAGAAACGAAAGAAAACCCTCGTCCCATTTCTAACAAAAATTTCTGAAGATGATTGATAATAGCTTGTTCTAGGTCTTTTTCATAGAAATGTGGATTTGCCTCGAGATTGAGAAATTCTAGGACGTATGGATCTTTAATAATTGTTGGATACTCGGTTTTGGGTTCTGATTTTTCAATTTCTGCTGAAACTATTTGTTTATTTTGACTTGCTAATATTCGTTCATAATAGAAAGTTGTTATCTGTCGCTTTAATTGACGCACGCTCCAATGTGCTTTTGCACATTCTTTTGCATAATAGTTACGTGCGGATTCGTTTTCGACATTCATCAACAGACAATAATGCGACCAACTCAATTCGGAAGACAGTGTCTGCCGAATTGGAAATGTCAGATAAAATTGTCGCATATTGCGTAGGTTGCGAACAGTAAATCCTTTCCCAAATTCATCTGTCAAATGTTTAGAAACAAAATCAAGAAATTTTGCACCATACTCGGCCCGATCGTTATTTCCACACGCTTTGTATATTTGTTCCCCAATTTCCCAATATGCCCCGACCATAGCGATATTAACTGCAGTATAAACTTTATTGTAAGCTATTACAATACTTTTACGAATTGAGTTGTATGATGATTCAATTGTCTTTTGATTATTTATATTTGATATCTTGTTCATTTTGAATCAGTATCTGTTCTTGTTATCAAAATTAAAAAGAATATTTGGATAATACAAAGGAATATATTTGATATTGTTACAAAAGTGGATATTGATAGAGTTTTTTGCTGGAGTAAAAAGTTGATTATTAAAAATGTAGATAGCTATTTTAAGAAGAAGCTAAACTTTTGTTTAAGTCATTCCGTATACAACGGAAATTGTTATTAAAGGAAGATATTATGAGGAGTTATACTTTTATTGCAGCGTTGTTGGCTTTGTTTTTTGTCGGGTGTCAGAAACCGACGATTAATATAGAGGAGAATATGTTGTCTTACACGAACAATGAATGGGATGTATCCGTGAATCGTCCGGTATTTTCGGCTCAGAATGCGGCTTTGGAGAAAGGATGCAAGGAGGTGAATGAGCGAGTGACGAAATTGATTGACAGTCTGCAAAATGATTTGAAAGAACAAATGAAAGAATACCTGCAAGAAGCACAGGAGATGAAGATCAATCCCATGATACCGTTTACGCTGGATATTCAGGATAGTGTTTTTATGGCAGACGACCGTTATATCAGCTTGCGTTTGGTTGTGTACACGTTGACGGGAGGTGCGAACGGGTTGACGGAGTATTATGCTTTTAATTACAGTATGAAACAAGGGAAATTCCTTGAACCGGAAGATATATTGAATTACAACAAGAGTGCCGAGATTGACAAACAGATCAAGACGAATTTCAAGAACCCGGACAATTGTTTCACGGATGTACCGACATTGTCAAACGTGACGACCGTAAATTTTTCAACGAATGATATTTGTTTTACCTATGAGCCTTTGGTATTAGGTGCTCATTATTGTGGAGCGGCTCAGGTATCCGTTCCCCGCATGATTTTGAAGGGTGATTTATTGTTAAAATAGTAGTGGAGATTTGTAGGGAAGATAAGGGCGATCCGAAAGGGTCGCCTTTTTTGTGTTGATATTTTTGAAAAAAGTCATAACTTGCACTCGAATTATACGGTGTGCCAGATGTTATTGTATCAGTTTAACCACGGTGACGAGAGAGCTTTTAAAAAGTTGTCAAACAACTTTTTTAGTCCGTCGTGTGCTTTCGTGAAACGGTATATTCAAGAGCATGAAGCGGTGGAAGATGTGGTGCAGGATACTTTTATTCATATTTGGGAAAAGCGCGGTATCTACACGGATATGGTTTATTTTAAGGCTTATTTATTCAAGGCACTTCGTAACAATGCCTTGTATTATTTGCGGCAACACCGGGAATGTGAAGATGTAAATCCGGCTATAGAAGACGATTCGGATAGTGTATTAAATGCTATTATCGAGGAAGAAGTACACCGGGAAATTATTCGCGCGATTGATAAATTACCTCCCGAAAGACGACGAATCGTGGTAATGAGTATGAATGGTTGTTCGCAGGAGGAGATTGCCGAGAAGATGCATATATCCGTGAATACAATCAAGACCCAGAAAAGAAAAGCCTATGCTTTTTTGCGGGAGGAGTTGAAGAATTTGTTCGTGTTTTTTCTTATTCTTATGAACTTGTAGAGAGATTTTTGAAATAAATTCAAAAAAAAACGCATTCCCGATCACCCCTAAATCGTGTTTCTGCATATTATATATGAATAGTCAGGAAAACATTTATGGAAAAATATAAGGAATCGATAGAATTAGCAGAACAAATCACGAAATACCTGAAGGGAAAACTTTCACCGGAGGAGGAGGTCGAGTTGAAAAAACGACTACATGCTCATCCCGAGGGAGAGCAACTTCTGGCTCGGGTTCAGGACGAACGATCTATTGCCGCCAAAAAAGAGATGTACGCATCGTTTAGCGCGGATAAGAGTTGGGAAAGGATTCGGAAAGTTACAGGCAAGAAGTCTTCGGGGATGATGTACCGGATGTTCTGGTGGGCGGCTGTTTTTGCCTTGCCTCTTGCTGTTGCCGCCTCGATTCTTCTGGTGAATAAAAGCAAACAGGAGGATCGTCCTCAATATATCGTGGATGCTTATTTTGAATCCAACAAAACGATGTTGGAACTACCCGGGGGAAAATGTATAGCTTTGGATACAGTAAAAAACGTGACGAAAGAATTGAATGATTTTGGTGTCACGCTGGCCGAAGGGCAGGGATTGGATTATTCCGGTCTGGATTCCGTTATGGATGCGAAGGTGGAATATCACAAGGTCGTGGTACCCCGGGGAGGAGAATATAATCTGAAGCTTGCCGACGGTACGAATGTCTGGATGTTTGCCGAATCTGAAATTCGTTTCCCGACCCGTTTTAAAGGAAATAAACGGGAAGTGTATTTGTCGGGAGAGGCTTATTTCGAGGTACATCATGATCCCGTTCATCCTTTCTACGTGAAAACGAAGTCGCTTGACGTGAAGGTACTGGGAACAAGTTTTAACGTGAAAGCCTATAATAATATGGAGGTTGTGGAAACCTCGTTGGTAGAGGGGGTGGTAAGCGTGAAGGATAACGTGTTGCGTCCGAATATGCAAGCCGTCTTTCACAAGAACACGGGAGATTTTTCTTACCGGAAAATAAACGGGGAGAGTTATCGTTTGCGTAAAGAACGGGTGTTCGTGTTTGACGAGGAGCGGTTGGATGATATCTTGCAGGAGATGGCACGTTGGTATGATTTCGAGATTTTTTACCAGAACCCGGAGATGGCAGATAAACGGTTCGGTTTTAAATTGGAAAAATACGAGCATGTGGATACACTTTTGGATATATTGGAATTGACCGGGGAAGTGAGATTCACGATGAAGGGAAAGACGTTGACCGTGATGAGTGGAACTTAATGTTAAGCTGAATATAAATAAAAACGGGTAGCGGAAATTTTGTGGTGATTATTTCCTGCCACCCATTTGGTTAAATTCAAAATCAATTTAATTCTTCAAAGTTATGAAAAAAAATCTTTGGACGTGGCTCCTGCACGATAAAAAAAGGAGAATAAATACAATTTGTATGAAAGTCTGCCTCTGTTTGGCGTTTGTTTTGGGCGGCGGGATGCTTGGTAACGCCTTTGCCCAGACGGAGAGATTGACTTTGAAAAGGGAGAATGCTTCGATGTTGGACATCATTTTTGCCGTGGAGAAACAGAGCAAGATGACGTTCGTGTACAGCATGGATGCGGTGAATAAAATCGGGAAAATCACGATTGACGTCAAAGACGTGTTGATTGATAGCGTGATGAATGTCTGTTTAAGGAGAACCGATTACACTTATTCATTGGAGAAGAACGTGGTCGTGATCAAGAAAAAGGCGGAAGCAGAGAAGAAAGCAGCCTTGGACGAGAAGAAAAAAGTGATTACCGGAGTCGTGAAAGACAAGAGGAATGAGGTGCTGCCCGGGGTTTCTGTTTACGTGAAGGGGACGACGATTGGGGTGGTGACCGATGTAAATGGAACTTATAAATTTGAAGTTCCCGGTTCGGTGGATAGATTGTTGTTCTCGTTCGTGGGTATGAAGACGAAAGAGGTGGAGTTGAAGGGGCAAACGACCGTGAACGTGGTGTTGGAGGACGAAGTTTCCGGTTTGGACGAGGTAACCGTGGTGGCTTATGGAGAGCGGAAAAAGAGAGAGTTGATCGGTGCGGTGTCTTCCGTGAAAGCGAAAGATTTGGAAGAGGTGCCTTCCGCGAGTCTGGAAAATTTGTTGCAGGGGCATATGGCGGGAGTCGAGGTGACTAATATTTCCGGTTCTCCCGGTGGTGGCGGTACCCGTATCAATATCCGGGGCTACAATTCGTTGTTATCAGAATCCCAGACGGACGGGACTCCTTTGTACGTCATTGACGGTGTACCCGTACATTCTTTTACTTCTCCCGTGACGGGGACGAACACCTTGGCGGAGATAGATCCCTCGACAATTGAGTCCGTTGAAGTCTTAAAAGATGCCGCTTCTGCCGCATTGTACGGATCAAGGGCAAGTAACGGCGTAATCCTAATCACCACGAAGCAGGGAAAAACGGGACGAGGAAAATTCTCGGCTAACGTGTCATACTCCTATTCCATTTTGCCCGAAACCCCGGTGCAGACGGGGGGACACTTGGAGCGTATGGCTAATATCTATAAGTTTAGAAGTGTACGTGCGGCTTACGGGAGTTGGCAGACAGGTATTTATAAAATGCCGGAATCTTACCGGGAGGCATATCACCAGAATGGCGCATATGATTTCTTTTGGAATAACGGATATGTTTTAAATGATGCGCAGAAGGATATGGTAAGACCTTTGCAGGACAGTTTGAATCCTTTTTATAATAATTCGACGAATTGGTGGAAATATTGTTTCGATGCGGGGAAGATTTTGAACGCGAATCTTCAGGCTTCCGGTGGGACGGAAACGATAAAATACATGATCGGGGCAGGCTGGTATAACGAGAGAGGGATTATGCTGGGGAGCGAGTTTAAAAGGGCTAATATTTTGACGAATATTAATGTCGTTCCTCGTACAAACTTGAATGTGGATGCACGTTTGTATCTTGCTTATACGGATCGGAGCCGGGGGGCGGCGAATACTTCTTTCTCGAGCGCGAGTAAGTACGAACGGTTGACTGTTGACCCGAAATCGAATCTTTCTATTTTGCCGGGTTCCGGGGATATTGAAAAGGAAACGTTGAAACAGATAAACGAGTCGTCCGAGAAAAACATCACTTACCGGATTCGGGCAAGTCTGGCTGTGGCGTATGAGTTTATTAAAGGGCTAAAATTGTCTTCCAGTTTGGCGATGGACTTCTCCGAGGGGAAACGAAATTCTTTTACACCCAGTTATTTGGATCCGACAGATAAATTAAGTGTGTCAACGGGAAGTATCAGTAGCGGAACGATGTTTTCTAACGAGAATTTGCTTGTTTATAATAAGACGATTCGAAATAATCATAATATGGAGATCCTTTTGGGATTGTCTTATTTGAGAGAGGCAAAAGACCAGTTTAGTGCTTCGGGTAAAGGTTCCCCGAGTGATAAGATTCACTATGTTTTAGACGGATTCCCGACGACTTACGAAAAATACGGGAGTATCCAAGCCTTGCAGGCATACCGGTCTAATTTTGAAGAAAAAATCATGCTGAGTTATTTCGGGCGTTTGGCTTATAATTATAAAAAGAAATATCTGTTCGAGTACACGCTAAGGAGGGACGGTTCGTCCGTGTTCGGCGAAAACGTGCGTTGGGCTACTTTCCCGTCGGTTGCCGTTGGTTGGGCATTTTCGGAAGAACCGTTTTTCAAAAAATGGTGGTTGAGTTACGCGAAGATTCGTGCATCTTGGGGTACTTCAGGACAACAGTTCAGGGATGCTTATTTGGCACATGGGACGCTTGAGTTTGCGAATCACTTCTTGGGAAATTCCGGGGTATTGCCCTCTCAAATTATTAATACTAATCTGACTTGGGAGGAATCGGATCAATACGATATAGGTTTGGATGTAGATCTTTTTGATTATCGTTTGAAATTCAAATTGGATTATTATTACAAGTATTCCAAATCATTGTTGTTCAACGTTTCTTTGCCGGGGAATTATTATTTTCATAAAACGGCATGGCAGAATGCGATGGAGATTTCTAACGAGGGAATCGAGATGGAGTTGAACTATGATATTCTGCGTGACACGGAGGTTAAATGGCGTGGAAAGTTTAATATTTCAAGAAACTGGAATCGTTTCGAGAAGTCGTACACGGATATGGATATGGTGAACGGAACCGGACAGTTGGTACTCGGGCGACCTATTTACGGGCTTTATCTTTATAAAGATTTGGGTATGATTGAGTCAGAAAAAGATATTCCGGCTTATTATGACCAACAAGGGAACAAAAATCTGTTGTATTCAATGAACAAAAGTTACCCGTATGCCGCGGGAACCAGAATGATACAAGATATGAATCAAGATGGAGTCATTAATGGCGACGATAGGTATTATGCTGGATCTACTCTACCGCAAGCTTACGGGGGATGGGCTAACGAGATCATGTGGAAAGGTTTTGATTTGAATGTTTTGTTCACGTACACGTTAGGGAGAAAGATTATTAATTTGTACAAAATTACTTCTTTGCAGTACGATTTTAGACCGAGTACGGTTTTTGTGGATTATGCAAATACGACATTTTGGGAGAAACCGGGAGATAAGGCTGATTATCCGATCATAACTTCCAGTAGCCGCGGTTACACGGGACAATTTGACGGAGCCGTTTCTTCCAACATAGAACGGGTGAATTATTTGCGGTTGAAACAATTGACGTTGGGGTATAATTTCCCGAAAGAGTGGATGCGGAAAATTAATATTGACGGTTGCCGTTTGTTTTTCACGGCAGAGAATTTATTCCTGTTGACAAATTATTCCGGCGTGGACCCGGAAGTCGTAGACCCCTATACCGGGTACGATAACTTCATGTATTACCCGTTAGCCCGGAAATTGACATTAGGATTAACTGTAAAATTTTAGCCATGAGGAAAATTATATATATACTGCTTTTCCCCTTGTTGTGGGGGTGTGATAACGTGCTGGACGTGGAGCCGGAGAATGCCATCACGTTCACGAACTTCTTTAAGACAGAGGAAGATTTTAACGCGATAGTGTTTCAACTACAAGCTTTTTCCCGTTATAAAGCATTCGAGAATGAAATAATGCCTCTTCGCGGATTTATAGCTGATCTGGTAGGTAGTTCAACTTATCAAGATCATCGGATGTTGAATCAGACATCATTAGTAAGTCCTTATTCCAGTTATAATAATTGGGCAAATCATTATGATTTAATTTACGTGGCGAACGTGATATTGGATAATTTGCATCGGGCTGAAGGGGTTTCAAAAGATAAACTGGACTTTTATGCCGGGCAAGCATATTTCGTGAAAGGTTTTGTTTATTTCGATCTTGCCAGAAAGTGGGGAGAGGCCGTAATCACGAAGAATAGCACGAGTATGGAAGTGTATAACAAGAGTTCGATGTCGGACGTGTTGGATGAGGCGATAAAGAATGCTTCGGAAGGATACAAACTATTGCCGAAATACGAGGATATGCCTCTTTTGGGAGCAAATACGTGGGTGTCGAAACAATACGGGTGCAAAGGAAGTTGTGCGGCGTTGTTGGCGCATTTGTACGCGTGGAAAGGAAGTATGATTGAGATGCACGGGTTGGACGGAGATGCGAAAGATTGTTACGGAAAGGCTGTTGAATGGTGTTCGCTTTTGATAGATAAGAAAGCGGGTTACTACGAGTTGGAGCGTACGATTGGTGAGGTATGCACGAAAGCGATGAAAGGGATGGGAGCCAGCCAAGAAAATATTCTGGAGTTCGAGTTGGATCGTTTTCAGGATTATCCGATGGCTTATTTCCCCGGACGCCAATATATTACTTGGCCGGTGAAGGGAACGGAAACTCCTGCTTCCGTGGTGACGAAGACTTTTGCTATCAAAGCTGAAACAGTGAAAAATCTTTATGAAGAGACGGATGACCGCCGGGATGAGTATTTTTATAAATTGGATTCTATGTCACATGACACGATGTATAAGGTAAACCAAGGATTCGCTTACATCTACAAATGGAGGGATGCCGTTTATCAAGATGTGTCGTGGAGTCCGACTCCTCAATTGGCATATATTGATGCGAATTATTGTTACTGGCGTCTGGCGGATATTTATTTGTTGAGAGCCGAATGTTACGCTAAACTGGATGATGATCTGGCTATAGATGATTTGAATACTATTCGCAGGCGAGCCCATGCGACTCTTTATCCCCGCCCGGGTGAGAATGATATCCGGTTGGCTATCTTCAAGGAGCGGGAGCGGGAATTGTTGCTTGAGGGACACCGTTATTTCGATATTATGCGGAATGGTTTGGAGTATGTTCACGCGTGTATGGAAGGCAATTACAAGACGTTGACCCAGCAGGATGTGAAGGATGGGGCTTTGTTCCTGCCGATAGGCGGTGATGCGTTTACCTATAATGATTTGATACGCCAGAATATTTATTGGTCAAAATTCGAGTAAATAAAAATGAAGATGATGAAAAATATAGGATTGCTTTTGATTTTGTTTTCGCTTTTTTCTTGTGAAACAAAATACAATTACATTGACACGGGATTGGCAAACGGTTGTTTCGACGGGACGATGTACGATTATTTACATTCCAGTTCTTACGATTGGGATAGTACTCTGCTTTTAGTGGAACGTGCCGGGTTGCGGGATTTGTTTCAGGGGAAACAGGCGGGGTACGAGAAAATGACTTTTTTCGGACCGACGAATTTATCTATCCTTCGTTGGATGATAGAACAGGGATATGACGCCATTCAAGATATTCCGGTAGAAGTATGTCGGGATATGCTGTTGAAACACGTGGTCGCGGGTGTTCACAAGCGGGATGATATTCCCCGGGGAGAACAGATTCTCGGGCAGACACAAGGCGAGGGTGGCGAAGTGTTCACGAATGCTTTTGGAACGAAGTTCTGGATATATTCGTTTCGGGATACTTATCATGATATCCCGGACGTGGGCCCCGTCTACTTGAAAATAATTTCTTTCGATTCGAGAGCTATGATTGATGTGGCTTCAACCGATATCGAAACGGATAACGGGTTCGTTCATTCTTTGGATTACTCTTACACCTTGGGACAATTATAAAAACAGAATATGATGATGAAACAAGTATATTTATTTCTTG
Organism: uncultured Butyricimonas sp.; assembly: GCF_959596855.1. Lineage (NCBI taxonomy): Bacteria > Pseudomonadati > Bacteroidota > Bacteroidia > Bacteroidales > Odoribacteraceae > Butyricimonas > uncultured Butyricimonas sp. The sequence continues at coordinate 137,483 of NZ_CAUFYA010000005.1, read as the reverse complement.
TACTGGTCATGACCTGTTGGGGATGCCAGGATATGAAAATCGGGTATTTGAAGGCGGATAATGCCGGTTATTTGCCGAATGAATTGGAAGTGAAAAAAACGTTAGACCCGGTAGAAGATGCTGTTAGAATTGCTAACGAGGCTCCTTGGGTGACGCCGAAAATTCAAGGAGTGTTGGGAACGGCTCCTTTGCAGTACGAGTTCGTGAGCGTGAAGGCTTCGGACGGGGGAGATGCTGAATTATTTAAACAGGAAATCATTGTTCGCGGAGGGGGTGTGATGGAATTACCTTTGTACACGAAACTCCCCGCGGGACGCTATGTGGTTACGTTGAGGGTTTCGAATGACGGTTATTCATCTGCATTGCCGGATGTATATACGTTTATTGTAAAATAGATTATTTATTCGGGTAAAACCCGGCAAGGATGTGCCGGGTTTACTCCTAAACAGAAAAGAAATGAAAACGATTTTAGTTATATTATTGGTATTGCTCGGGGGAGTCCGGGTATTCGGACAAGGCATCGTTTTTTTCGAGGGGGATTTTAATGCTGCCTTGGAAAAAGCGAAACAAGAGGGAAAAATGCTTTTTGTGGATTTCTACGCGGACTGGTGCGGACCTTGTAAAAGTATGGCCAAAGATGTGTTTACTTTGCCCGCCGTGGGGGAGTATTTTAACGAGCGATTTATTTCTGTTCAGATAGATACCGAGGCTCCTGCAAACAGACCTGTCGTCAAACAATATAAGGTAAAGTCTTTGCCGACATTGGCTTTTTTTAGCGCTGAAGGAAAACTTTTATCTCAGTCCGTGGGGGCATTGGCAGGGGATGCTTTTCTGAAATTGGCAAAGGTCGCCACTGGGGACGAGATGAGTTTCGAGGAGACTTACGCGAAACTTAAATCTTCAAAAAATGATTTGCAGTTGATGCAGCAGGTGTTGGCGGGGGCTCCGGCTTACGTGGGTACGTTGGAAGATATGGAGCGTGCCAAATGGATCGCCCGAATCGAGAAACTCTTCAAAGAGTATATCGATTTGAAGATGGGACCGGAACTAATCAACGCAGAGGACTATCGGATTATTAATACTTTCCATCAAGCGGATAAGCCGGGGGATAAACTGATGGAGTTTATGAATAAAAATATGGAAGCGTATCTGGTGTTGGGTGAAGGACCCGCTTATTACGTGATGGAGTATAATAATAAAATGATAGAGAATCTGGCACGTGCCGGGAAAGAAGAGTATAAAAAATATCTGGAACGTATTGACGGGGATATGAAATTGACTTATAGCGTGGTGCCTCAAAAAACGATGTCTGCCCGCCAACGGTTTACTTATCTGTATGATGCCGAGTACCAGATATTTTATAAAAAGGACGGCGAAGCGTACGTGAAATCGATGGATGCTTATTTAAAAGAATTGGGAGATGAGGCTCGGGCGACGGATTATGGTATGGCAGCACAAAAAGTATATATTGCCACGGGAGGAAAAGTGCCTGAAGATGTTATTTTGAAAACCAAAGAATGGACGATCAAGGCGTTGCAATACACGGACGTGTCGTTATTGGATAAGATTAATTTCTTGGCGATGTTAGGAGATACGAATAAAGTGCTGAAGGAATACGAGGAATCGAAAAAGTGTTATAATCAGGCTTTTATGGAATCGATGCAGATTACCCAAGAGATGACAAAAGCGATGATACAGATGAAGATTAAACAGAAATTGGCAGAACTGGATTTGTTAAAAAAATAATTGTGAGGTGTGAATAACCACACGTTTAAATTCATACTTTTGTGATACACACAAAAAACAAAATGCACTATGAAAAGTACACTAATTATGGCAATCGGATTGGCTCTCGTGTTCGTGGGATGCCAGCCTAAAGTTCAGAATCTGAACGTGAAACAGGAGCACTCGGAAGTAAGTTCGGAAGATTGTGACATCCGGATCGACCGTTCGGTCTTCTCTGCCGCGGACGAGACAATCAACAAGAGTTGCATGGTTTTGAACGGCAAGATCGAAAAGTTAGTAAATGACTTGAAAGATAGCTTGCGGGCGGATGCCACGGAATTATTCCAAACATTCGCGGACAAACCGGATGAACGTCCGAACTGGAAGTACGAGTTGATAGTTGACGATAGCGTGTTTATGGCTACCGACCAATTTATCAGCGTACGTTTAAGAGTTTATTCCTTCACGGGAGGAGCGCATGGAATGACGACGTATCATTCATTCAATTATGACGTGAAAAATCAAAAGTTCCTAACGAACAAGGAAATCTTGAATTATGCTAATGCCGCACAGATAAACACGCTGTTGAAGGCTAATTTTAAGAATCCGGACGGTTGTTTTACGATGGAACCTACATTAGACTTGGCGGGGGCAATCAATTTTAATGCAACGTCAGTTTATTTTTTGTACGGACAATACGTACTCGGGGCTTATGCTTGTGGTTCTGCTGAAGTTGTTGTTCCTCGGGCAGCTTTGAAAGGGGATATTTTGATAAAATAATCACTCGTTTTTAGTAGTTGAAAGGTCTACAAAATCCGTTCGGATTTATAGACCTTTTTTAATTTTGAGCAGGATGGCTGTAAGATTGTTATGCTTCCCGCGTACGAGTTTATGAAATAGATGTGCACCTTACTACTTCAGTAAGGCAGCACTTTCGACCAGACGGATAAATTCTTTCCGGTAGCCTTCCGGGTCGTATTGGGTGGCTTCACGGGCAAGATGGATGACGTCATCGTAAGTCAAATCATTTTTATACTTGGAGTCTTGCAATAGCATTCCGAAGCCTGCCACGGCTGCCGAGAATCGGAAGTTCTCGGAAACGTTATTCAATGAAGTATTTTTATCAATGACGGCAACTTCCATTTTAGAACTTTTGTCTGAATCCGGTTGTTTGTACCGGAGTTTCAGAGTCAGTAACTCCGGGCTGTCCGTCAGTGATTTTTTCTCTTTCTTTTCGGTTTTCTGGTATTTCAACGGATCGACATCTCCCAACAAATTACTCTTGACTCCGACAGGGATAATTTCATACAAGGCGGTCACGCTATGCCCGGCTCCCATTTCTCCGGCATCCTTCGTGTCGTCGTTAAAGTCCTTGTCTTCCAATAAACGACTTTCGTACCCGATTAAACGGTATGCCTGTACTTTCGCGGGATTGAATTCGACTTGGATTTTCACGTCTTTGGCAACGGTGAATAATGTTCCCCCGAACTCACTCACCAGAACTTTTTTTGCTTCAGTCAGGTTGTCTATGTACGCGTGATTGCCGTTTCCTTTTTCAGCTAGCGTTTGTACCCGGTTGTCCTTGTAATTACCCATGCCGAATCCTAATACGGTAAGGTAGATACCCGAAGAACGTTTGGTTTCGATCAGTTTCTCCAGTTCTTGGGGAGAGGATAATCCGATGTTGAAATCGCCGTCCGTGGCAAGAATAATCCGATTGTTCCCGTTCTTGATAAAGCTGGCTTCGGCAACCCGGTAAGCTTTTTGTATCCCGTCGCCTCCGGCAGTTCCGCCGCTGGCATACAGACTTTCGATAACGGATATGATCTTTTGTTTATCTACACAAGACGTGGAAGGTAGCAACTCTTTCGTGTGGTTTGCATAGGTTACGATGGCTACCCGATCTTGCGAGCGAAGTTTTTGCACGAGCATTTTTAACGACGACTTCAACAAAGGTAATTTATTTTGGTCGCTCATGGAACCGGAAACATCAATCAGGAACACGAGGTTGGAGGCGGGTAGATTTTCCATGGCAATTTCTTTTGCCTTGATTCCGATGTGTACCAAGCGATGTTGCGGATTCCACGGGGCTGCGGATACTTCTGTCGTGATGCTCACCGGATCATTACCCCGGGGAGCGGGATAATCATACGTGAAGTAATTCAGCAATTCTTCCGTGCGAATGGCATCAGCGGGAGGTATTTGCCCGTTGTTGATAAAACGCCGCATGTTCGAGTAGGAAGCCACATCCACGTCAATGGAGAACGTGGAAAGCGGGGCATCCAGTGCTTTACGGAATTGATTTTGTGAAAAACTATTGTATTCTTCCGTGTTAGAGTAATAATCTGCTCGTCGTTGTAAGCTGTTACCCTTGACTGTAACGCAACTCCCGACAAAGGCCTCTTTCTTGACCGTGTGATACCCGCTTACGACAACTTCTTCCAGTTGATTTTGATCTCCATGTAATTTCACGAGTAATTTTGTCTTTTCCACTTTTACTAGGCGGGTTTGAAGTCCGATAAACGAGAAAACAAGAGTATCCCCAATTTGCGCTTGAATAGAAAATTCTCCGGATACATCAGATACCGTCCCGATAGAAGTGTTTTTAATAATGATGGTGACACCGGGAAGCGGTTGACCATCTTTGGCTGTAATTACTTTTCCCGTGACCAAAGATTTTTGGGCAGAAGTCAATAGGCTCAAGCTAACTAGCAAACTCACTATAAATGTGAGCTTTTGGAATAAATGGTAAGTTCTCATAAGCGATATAATATTAGAGTCATTTTTTCAAGAAGATGATTTGGCAGAAGAAATTCCATAAATTTGAGAAAGAAATTTTATAAATTCGTATATTTGTAAAAATCAATACTTGGATGTGAATCAGGTTCAGGAACATAGAACGGATGAGGAACTTTTGCGGAAGTATTGTGCAAAAGGAGAGTTGGTGTATCTGGTAGAGGTCTACAAAAGATATATGCCGCTTGTGTATGGTGTGGCATTGAAATATTTAAAACGACCGGAAGATGCACAGGATGCCGTTATGCAGTTGTTCGAGGAATTGATAGTGAAAGTAAAAGGGAGCAATATCAAAACATTCAAGCCATGGCTTTATACCTGCGTACGAAACTATTGTCTGATGGAACTTCGGAAGCGGACAAGAAATTTATCGGTTTCTTTAGACGATTCTTTTATGGAATTTTGCGATGATTTTCATCTTACAATAGCAGGAGAGAATGAAGAACGGGAAAAAGCGTTGCAGGATTGTATCGAGGCTCTCCCCGAGAAGCAGCGTATTAGCGTGAATTATTTCTTCCTGCAGGAGCTTTCTTACAAGGAAGTGGAAGAGCGAACAGGGTTTTCCTTGAAAAATGTAAAAAGTTTTATCCAGAACGGGAAACGAAATTTGAAATTGTGTTTGGAACATAAAGGAATAACATCGTATGAAACGGAATGATGACATAAAAGATTACCTGCGGGGCAACCGGAAAGGGGAGTCCGCCAATCGGCTGGAGCGGGAAGCTTTGTCTGATCCGTTTCTATACGAGGCATTGGAAGGACTGACCTCGACTCCGGGGGACCCGATTGATGGTCTGATTCGTTTGGAGCGTCATTTGGAGGAGCGTGTCCGGGGGAGTAAGAAGAAAAGCCGGAGCTGGTTGTATATTGCTGCCTCGTTTTTGGTTTTGGCGATGTGTGGTACTTTGTGGCTTGTCGAAAGGGAAGATACATCGAAAGTTCTGGAAAAGGAAATGGCTATGGTTGCCCCGCAAGAAATGAGGCGTGAGGCTATTAAGGTTTTTTCCGCGGATAGTAGTCATGGTGTAGAGGATTCGGCTCACGTGAGCATGTTGCGGAAGGTACAACCGGAACAAGCGGAAGTTGCGATGGAGGTGATGAAAAAAGAACGTGGGGTATCGATGAATACGGTGGAGGGTATCGTGACTGATGAAAAAGGAGAGATATTACCGGGTGTAACGATTCTTGTTTCCGGAACAAGTGTCGGGACAGTGACTGATGAACAAGGAACTTTCCGGTTGGAACTTCCGGAGGGGAAAACGCATTTGACTTTTAATTTTATCGGGATGAAAATGCAAGGCGTTGTTGTAAAAGCCGGGACACAGATACAAGTGAAGATGGAAGTAGACCAGCAGAAATTGGATGAGGTCGTCGTTACAGGTTATAATACGGTAAAGAAAACAAGTATGGTGGGAGCTGTCGCGACTGTCGGTGGGAATGAATTAAAAAAGGATACGATAGTTTCCGCGGATGATATTGTACGTTTTAATCGTTACATGGCGGATGCTCTGAAATACCCGGAAAAAGACGTGAAAAATGGAAATGAAGGTATTATTCTGGTTTCTTTTGAACTGAATAAAAAGAAAGTTCCTAGCCGTATCCGTATTAAAGACGGTTTCTCCAAAGAAAGTAATAAAGAATTGATTCGCTTGTTGGCGGAAAGTCCGAAATGGGAATCCTCGCTTTCCGGTAAGAGAATATATGTTTCGGTTCGCTTCACGATTGGGAAAGACGGAGCGAAGCATACGGCTATCCTTGCAACAGAAAAACCTTGGAAATAAAATCCGATGTCAGAACAGCGTGTGAATATCTTCCTCTATTTTCAAGATAGCGGGATAAGCCCCGAACTGGATATTTTTCTTCAGTTGATCATCAATACTATTCCGGTAACCGAATAAATTAACTCGCGGATGTGTTCCTGCGGAGGCGTCTTTCGCTTGTCGTAAAACTTTTTTGCACACTTCCCGGTTGAGCATATAGACCATATCGTACACGTTATGCCCCCGGATAAAAAGATAGGTCGTATCGGGCGTCAATCCTATTTCTTTATATTTATCTTCCAGAATAGAAAGGTCTGCTTTAGGATAGGCTCTACGTAATTGTGCCAGTTTGCGATCGATCTTGTTTTTTAGGATATTCAACTCTTTGCGTCCGTTCTGTCGGATGTCGGGACGGCGTTGCCACTCGAATGATGCCAGTTCGTTGAATTCCGCTATCGAGAAGCGTTTTGGATCGGCAACAAGGAAATAAAGATGCCAAAGGAATAGTTTGTACACGATATTCGAGTATTGTTTCAAGAATTGCCTGAAATCAAAAAGATGATTGGGCAACGTGGTGATCCGGCGGCATAAGTCATTTAGTCCCTCTTCGTAACAGTGATGATTCTCGAAAGAATAAGTGTAGGTTTGAAAAATGTAATGGTTGATATCTATATTCCGTTCCTGCAATAAATAACGATAGTCACTGTCAATGCAGATAAAGAATTTAGGATTCAAGTATTTGATGTATTTCAAACATTGTGTCACGCCTTTGGTTTCGTGTCCTTTTTCGTTCCGGGAGCCGGCGATAAAGTGAAACCGGTCATTAGGACGAAAATGTTTGAAAATGGTACTCCAGAATACAATATCATCCTTGTCTTCCACGTGTATGGCGGCACGACACCGTAACAACTGTGCGTCCATCATAAAGCGTTTGGCAGCGTGGTAGTAATATTTTTCTTTTGATATAGGAGGGCGAAACATAACAATTGAAAATTAATTAATTTACGATTTATGAATTACGATTGATAGGCAGGTTCAATCTAAAATCTGAAATCATAAATCTAAAATTAGTCATAGTCACTGAATTAATAAGTCTTCGATAAACACGAGTTTGTCACCCCAACCGTCGCCGAAAAGACTCGGGGAGTGCGTGGACGTGATGATCTGGCAATGCGGGTTTAGTTTTTGAATCTCTTCAAAAAGACGGTATTGCCACTCGATGTGCAATGAAATTTCCGGCTCGTCCATCAAAAGGATATAAGGTTGTCCGTCCATGAGAAAAACCCGGAGCAGGATGATTAACAATTGCTTCTCTCCCGAGGAGAGTTTGTACAGGTGAATAAGCTCGTTGCCGTCACGGAAAACAAGCTGGTTAGTCATCGGGTCAATTTCTATCGTTTTTCCGGTACCGGCAAACAGATGATTCACCGTGTCATAGAAATCGCGAATCCGGCGGTTGATTTTCTCTGCCTGCTCGGGAAAGTTCGTGGCACGAAGACGATAATCGGAAAAAGAGTTGTTGTTCTCTCCCACGCTGTACACGATCTCTTTTAACTCGCTCAACAGGGGACTGTCTTCCTTACCCATTTTTCGTCTATCGCGGATAGGCACATCGAATGTACTTATTTTCAAATAATTTACCCCGGCTAGTTTTTGTCTTATGGAAGACACGGAACTATCTTTTCGGAAATTGATCTCGTTACCGTCGATCATGATTTCCGCCTCGATATTGTACAATTTCAACCGTTTGACATCGGCAGATAGCAAGGCGTCGATAATATTAAAAAACGTGGTCTTACCGCTACCGTTGATACCCGTGAGTATATTCACGTCCGGATTCAAGTTTTCCCACCGGAAATTATATTTTCCCCATATATTGCGGATCTCTATTTTTTGAATTTTATTTGCTTTCATGATTCTGGTACTTGATAAAAGTTTGTCCCAATCGTTATCAACAAAGATAATAAATTTTATACTTTCGCGTCGATTTAAGAGATCATTTCATGGATTAATATTTGATACTATGCAAGGACTTTACGCGATATTATTATTGATTGTCTCAAACATTTTTATGACATTTGCTTGGTATGGACACTTGAAGTTGCAGGAAATGAAGTGGATAGATAACTGGCCGCTTTTCGGTGTTATCCTCTTTTCATGGTGTATTGCTCTTTTCGAATATTGTGCGCAGGTACCGGCCAATCGTCTGGGATTCATCGGGAACGGGGGACCTTTCTCGTTAATGCAGTTGAAGGTCGTTCAAGAAGTGATCACTTTGACCATCTTTATTATTTTTTCCATGGTCTTCTTCAAGGGGGTGACGTTCCAATGGAATCATCTGGCGGCTTGCGTCTGTCTTGTACTTGCTGTTTATTTTGTATTTATGAAGTGATGTTTATCCGACACGGGGAACACGCAGGGTTTACCCGAAAGAGGATTACTTTGAGTAATAACCAGAGTGTCGTAGACGCTTTCGATATTGTCGTAAGTCAATACTTCTTCCGGGGTGCCGCTCGAGTGAATACTTCCTTCTTTGAGCATAATCAGTCGGTCGCTGAATTCGCTGGCGAGGTTCAGGTCGTGAATGATAAGCAACACGGTAAGGTTTTGTTCCCGGTTCAAGCGTTGCACGAGATTCAGTATTCGCATTTGGTGGGATATGTCCAGATGGGAAGTGGGTTCGTCAAGTAGGAGAATCTCCGTTTGTTGGGTGAGAGCCCGGGCAATGGCTGCCAGTTGTTGTTCGCCACCGCTAAGTTGGTTCATGAGTTTTGCACGTTTTTCCCATATACCTGTTAATCGCATATTTTTTTCGGCAATGGCGTAGTCCTCCTTGCTCTCGAAAAGTTGTAGCGGGGCGTGGTAGGGGAGGCGTCCCATGAGAACGTAGTCCTCGATAGAGATAAAATCCGCTTCCACGGTCTGGTTGACAATGGCAAGTTGTTTTGCCCTTGCTTTATGCGTCATGCGGAATGCGTCCGTGCCGTTTATCCGGATAGAGCCTTGTTGCACGGGTAGCATGCCGGTGATGGCTCGGAATAAAGTTGTTTTGCCCGCCCCGTTGGGACCGATAATGGAAGTCAATTTATCCCGTTCCACGTTGAACGAGATATCCCGTATCGTGAATTTATGGTTGTAGCCACATTGAAGATTTTCTATTTCTATCGCGTTGTCCATATCAGTCTATCGTTTTTTCCGTTTTGGTGTTACTCATCACGAGAATGAAAATGATACCCCCGATAATTCCGGTGATTACCCCAATCGGTAATTCGTTGGGCGAAATAATCGTTCGGGCGAAAATGTCGGATAAAATCAAGAAGATACCTCCCCCGATAAAAGAACTCGGGAGCAAAATCCGAAAATCGGAACCGATGATAAAACGCATGAGTTGAGGGATAATTAATCCCACGAACCCGATAACCCCGACAATAGAAACACATATTCCGGTAAGCAGGGAACTGAGCAAAAAAAGAACCTTGATAGCCCGGTTGGCATTAATACCTAATTGTATGGCTCTTTCCGAACCCAAACGCATGGCGTTCAACGCCGGGGTGTATAGAAAAGCAAGGCATAGCACGACGAGACTGGTCACGGAAATCAGCGCGATAAGTGTCGGGTCGGTTTCATTCAGAGAACCCATGATCCAGAACACGATGCCGTGCAAGTTCTCGCTTTTGGTGACGGACATGATCAGCAACATGAGCGAGGAAGAGATAAAACTAATCATCACCCCTGTCAGCAGGAGGCTGTGTACGCGGACATTACCTCGTCGGACTCCGAGCGTGTAAACCAGAATGACCGTGACAAGAGCCCCGGCAAACCCGGCGAGGGGAAGCATAAAACTCCCGTGCAGGGTATGTAGTGACAGGACGATGGCAGCCGTGACTCCCACCGATGCACCCCCCGATATCCCCAAGGTATAAGGCTCAACGAGCGGGTTGCGGAAGATTCCTTGCAGGATGACTCCGGACAGGCTTAAAGCACCGCCGACGATAAATCCGAGAATGATGCGGGGAACTCTTAATTGACGCAGGATGTTCAGGCGAACATCCTCCGGGTCCCCGTTCCAGAGTTGAAATATATCTTGAATGGAAAAACGAATCTCCCCGAAGCAAAGTCCTGCCACAATACTTCCCGCGAGGAGAAGCAGTAAAAAAGCCAGAAATAGAATCCATTTATAATATTTTCCTTGCATGGGAAATTCAATAGTGATTTTCAGTGCAAAGATGCGAAATATTGGTTAAACTTGAAAGATATTGTTCTTCATGCAAATGAGTTTTTTGCGTTTTTTGTAACCTCGTGCAGGGGGCTGTCGTTAAAAACTAAAAAAAGATGTTATGCTTTCAGTGGAGTTTCAATATAGAGCGAGGAAAATATACAAGTCTGTCAAGAAAATGGTGGAACTGGTAAGCAATGTATTGTTATTCCTTGCTTCATTTCTGGCTGTTATTTTAGTCATTTATCGGTTCGGTTTCAGGATGCCCGATACTTATTCCCACGAAATATATTACGTGTTTCGGGAAATCATGCGTCTTTTTCTGGCTCTTGGATTGTTGCGGTTCGTGTTTAATTTTAGACTGTTACGAGCGGAAAAAGGTTTTTGGGTAGAAGTGCTGGTGCTGTTCTTCTTGTTCGCTTTAACCTTGTTATCCAAACATTTCGATACACCGGGGTTTGAAACGGAACGCCCCGTGTTATTCAAGATAGAGCGTGTATTGACTTACGGGGTGGTATTGCTGCTCAGTATTATTCAGCTCTCTAAACAGATATTTGTCGTGATACGAAGCCGGATGAAGCCGGAAGTTCTTTTTGCCGGGAGTTTCCTGTTTATTATATTGCTGGGAGCGGTATTGTTGAGGTTGCCTAACGCAACCTACGGGGGAATAAGTTTCACGGATGCGCTTTTCACTTCGACGAGTGCCGTGTGCGTGACGGGATTGACGGTGGTCGATACCGGGGGAACGTTCACGTTAATGGGGCAGGTCGTTTTGTTGTTTCTGATTCAAGTCGGTGGTATAGGGGTAATGACCTTCACGAGTTTTTTCGCCATGTCGTTTTTGAGCGGGACCTCTTTTCACGATCAATTGATGATGAAGAACTTGCTGAACGAGGCTTCCCTAAGCGATATATTCAGGACTGTCGTGTACATTGTTTTGACAACGTTTATTATAGAAGGAATAGGTGTCTATCTGGTATATTTGCAGATACAGGATGTTGCGGGAGTCGGGAATAAAATCTTTTTTTCCCTGTTCCATGGGATCTCTGCCTTCTGTAATGCGGGGTTCTCCACTTTACCGGGAAATCTCTACGATCCCTTGATTCGCCACCTGTACGGGTTGCAGATTATTCTGGCGTTTCTGATTATCTTCGGGGGTATCGGGTTCCCGATTTTGTTTAATTACGGGCGTCTTCTGCACTATGGAATCCGGAATCAGATAAAATGTATGTTGGGACTGAATTACAAGGTGGTTCATGAACCCCGTATCGTGAGTACGACAACCCGTATTGTGTTGCCGACAACCTTGGTGTTGCTGGTCGTGGGAACGGGATTGTTCTGGATATTCGAGAATCACAATGCCTTGGAGGGAATGTCTCTGACGGGTAAATTCGCGACCTCGTTCATGGGAGCGGTGACGCCCCGTACGGCGGGTTTCAATAACGTGAATATATCCATTTTGCACCCGACGACAATCTTTCTGACTATCGTGTTGATGTGGATTGGTGCGGCTCCTATGTCCACGGGCGGTGGTATAAAAGTAACTACATTCGTGATCGCGTTGAAGAATATTTGGGCGAATCTCACGGGAAACGATCGGGTAGTGGTAGCGCATCGTCAACTGACCCGGGAGAACGTGAATCGGGCACATTCCGTGATCGTGCTTTCCGTCCTTTGGATTATTCTGGGTACATTCGCTATTATCATCTTGGAACCGACAGCCACGATAACTCAAGCCGTGTTCGAGATCGTTTCCGCCTTGGGTACGGTAGGATTGACCATGGATCTGACTCCGCATCTGAGTGTTGCGGGCAAACTGATCGTCAGCCTCACGATGTTCGTCGGTCGTGTCGGTTTGCTCACCCTTCTGACTTGCTTTATCCGCAGGCAGGAAGTGAAACTGTACACTTATCCGGACGACACGGTAATACTTTAATAATTGAAAATTGAAAGTTGAAAATTGAAAATGATTAGAGTAGGACGTGAATAATAATTTGGACAGATAATATAAATGGAAAAGGTAATGATATATAATAACGAATTGAATCTCGGAAATGGAAAATATGTTTTTTATTTTCAATTTTCAATTCTCAATTTTCAATTATTATGAAGTGTATTGTATTTGGACTGGGAAATTTCGGGCTTGCTCTGTCACAGCGGTTGACAAAGCGGGGGAATGAAGTATTGGGCGTCGATTCGGATATTAGTAAGATCAATTTGTACAAGGAATCGATCACGAACACGGTAGCGTTGGACGTGAAGAATGCCCAAGCGTTGCAGACCTTGCCGTTGCTGGACGTGGATGTAGTGTTCGTGGTATTCGGTAAGGATTTTGGAACCTCGTTATTCGTGATAGCGCTGTTGAAGCAGTTTGGGGTGAAGCGTATCGTAGCCCGTTCCATCTCTCCCGTGCACAAGGTGATTTTAACGTCTATGGGAATCACGGAAATCGTAAACCCCGAGTGGGAATATGCCGATTTCTTTGCCACGAAAGTGGAGTTGGGGACGACAATTGATTCTTATGTGTTGGACGACGACCATTTAATTATCGAGTGGGAAGTACATTCCACTTTCGTGGGACGAAAGTTAGAGGATGCCAATTTCGAGGAAGAGTTCGGGTTAAAGCTGGTAGCGTTAAAGCGTTACGATGCTAAGGCCGGTAAAACGCTGGTCATGGACAATCCTCCTGCCGACCTTGTGTTCACGACAAAAGACGTGTTCGTGCTTTTCGGTCAGCCGAAGAATTTCCGTAAACTCGGGATACAAATTGCCTGATCAATACAGTAGTTTGATCAACTCTTCTACCGTCTCCACGAAAGTGATGGGCGTGGGGCTGCAAATGTAGTCGTCAAGCGGGAATAGCTTGTCATTTTTCACGGCATTGAGGCTATTGATCTCTTTCCATTTGGAAATCTCGTTTTCGCCCACGATGCCCATGCCGACGATGAAAATGATATCCGGGTTTTGGAGAAGAACAAATTCTTTGGATATCATGGCATTGTCGAGGTCTTTGGCGATATTTATCCCACCGGTTTGTTGGATATAGTCGTGCATGAACGATCCGGGCAGGGCGGTATACAACGGGTCGCATCCGATCTCCATGAATACCTTGGGATGTCTGTCGTAAGGAATGTTTTTCTTGGCTTCTTCCAATCGTGTTTTGCACTCCTGCACGGTGCTTTCCGCTTTTGTCTTTTTATTTGATAATTCTCCCAGAATAATGAATTGCTCGCAAATCTCCTCGAAGTTTTTGGGTTGTTCCAGTCGTAGCGTCTTTATACCCATGCGTTCGAGTCCTTCCAGAACTTTAGGCGGAGTAAGTCCTCCGGTGAGAACGATATCGGGACGGAGAGCCACGATTTTCTCCATGTTCACGTTCACTGCGTCAGCCACTACGGGAATAGAATCTGCCGGTTCCGTGATGCAAAAACGGGTGCAGCCCACGATGCTTTCATTTGCACCGAGTAAATACAGGTTTTGCGTGATGGAGGCGGCAAGCGATACGATACGTTTTTGTGAGTATCCGGTGATTGCCGTGATAAATAATATGGATAATAAAATGAACTTCTGCATAATCTTGATATATAAAATGGGTGTGTAAAAGTAATATTATTTCGTTTATTCGTGTATATATTTATCCAGAATATCCCCGTCCCGGAACTCCTGCATGACATAGTGTGTACCTGAGAATTTTTCCTGTAAGTTTTGGATGTCCTCGGGGCTTTGCACTTGCGGGATAACCGTCGTCCGGAACTGGTATTCCAGTCCGGAGGTTTTGATAATCCGGATGGACTCTTGTATCTTTTCCAGCAACGAGGCTGTCATCGTGTAATTTACCTTTCGGTAGCAGGGGAGCGAGAGGGAGGATTTGATATCCATTGCCACGGCATCTATCCATCGTCCTGCAATCAGTTGTTGTAAAATCTCCGGATTCGACCCGTTCGTGTCGAGTTTCACGGGTAACCCGAGAGCTTTTATTTTTTGGATAAACGGGAGCAGGTCTTCGTGCAATGTCGGTTCACCCCCGGATATCACCACCCCATCAAGCCACCCTAATCGTTTATCGAGAAAACCGAATATCTCCTCTTCCTTTAAGTCTTGTGTCTGCCGGAGTAATTCCGGCAGTACAAGAGATGGATTGTGGCAGTAACCGCAGCGAAAATTGCAACCTTTCGTGAATATCACCGCGGATACTTTGCCTTCCCAGTCGATTAGGCTTTGTTTGACAAATCCTCCTATTCGCATAGTACGCTTTCTTTTTCCCGGACGCTCTTGTCAAACAGTTTCCGGTCGTCGAACTCGGCTCGTTTCCCGTTGTTCCATTGGCTCACGGGACGCATGTACCCTACTATCCGGCTGTACACTTCCGAGGAAGCCCCGCAACGCGGACATTTGAAATGTTCTCCCGCGATGTACCCGTGCGAGGGGCATATGCTGAACGAGGGCGAGAGCGTGATATAAGGCAGGCGGAAATTTGCCGTTACCTTACGAATCATGTTTTTAGCCGCTTGTGCGGACGTGCGGTGTTCTCCGGTAAACACGTGGAAAACAGTTCCACCCGTGTACAGCGTTTGTAATTTGTCCTGTTGGTCGAGTGCCTCGTACAGGTCGTCCGTGAAGTTCACGGGCAGATGCGTGGAGTTCGTGTAATAAGGATCGGCACCCTGTTTGAATTGTTCTTGGTTGGCAACGATAATATCGGGATATTCGGCCGTGTCGAGCAAAGCGAATCGGTAAGAGGTACTTTCCGCCGGAGTGGCTTCAAGGTTATAGATATTACCGGTTTCATCTTGGAATTGTGCCAGTATATCCCGCATAAAGTGCATCACTTTTTGCGCGAATTCCATCCCGTCCGGGTGTGAAATAGGAACCCCGAGGAAGTTCATGCAACACTCGTTCATGCCGTTGATACCGATCGTCGAGAAATGGTTTTTCCAGAAACACCCGTAACGCTCTTTCACGTAACGCAGGTAATATTTGGAATAAGGATACAGCCCTTTTTCCGTGTAGCGTTCAATAATTTTGCGCTTGATTTCCAGACTTTCCTTGCTGATTTCCATCAAGTGTTGCAGGCGTTGGAAGAAATTCTCTTCCGATGCGGCTTCATATCCCAAGCGGGGCAGGTTGATTGTGACGACTCCCACCGACCCGGTCAACGGATTTGCGGCAAACAAACCGCCGCCCCGTTTCATGAGTTCCCGTTTATCCAGACGAAGGCGACAACACATACTGCGCACGTCATCCGGCTTCATGTCCGAATTCACGAAATTGGAGAAATAAGGAATACCGTATTTTGCTGTCATTTCCCAGATGCCCTCGTACTCCGGGTTATTCCAGTCAAAGTCCGGGGTAATATTGTACGTCGGGATGGGGAACGAGAACAGGCTGCCGGAAGCATCCCCTTCGCTCATCACTTCGGCGAACGCTTTGTTAAGCATCGTCATTTCGGCTTGGAAATCCCCGTACACCTCTTCTTTGATTTCACCCCCGTGCACGATATGTTCGTTTTTCAAGAAATCGGGTACGACGAGATCCATCGTGATATTGGTAAACGGTGTCTGGAATCCTACACGGGTGGGTACGTTCAAGTTGAACAGGAATTCCTGCAAACATTGTTTCACCTGCTTGTAGTTCAACTTGTCAAAGCGTATGTAGGGGGCGAGGAACGTGTCAAAGTTGGAAAAAGCCTGAGCCCCTGCGGCCTCGCCTTGCATGGTATAGAAGAAATTCACGATTTGTCCGAGAGCCGTGCGAAGGTGCTTTGCCGGGCTGCTTTGCGCTTTCCCCTCCACTCCCCGGAATCCGACGGTAAGTAAATCCTTCAAGTCCCATCCCACGCAATAGACGCTTAGGAATCCCAAGTCGTGGATATGCAACGCCCCGCTTTTGTGCGCTTCCGATACCCGTTCCGGGTAGAGTTGGCTTAGCCAGTAATTGGAGGTGATTTGTGTGGATATATGCTGATTCAATCCTTGCAGCGAGTATGAGGAATTAGCACTTTCTTTTACCCTCCAGTCGCTCAATGACAGGTAATTATCCATTACTTCTATATTTGTCAGTAAGGTCTTCGAGTTTCGGATTTGCTCGTGTTGCTTGCGGTAAAGCAAGTACGTTTTCATCAGTTGCAGGTCGCCGTGCTGGAACAGCACCAGCTCCACGGTGTCCTGTACCTGTTCCACGTGCGGGAGTTCCTTTTCCGGTGTGCTTGCGGCAAGAATTTGCACGACTTTGTCACACAGGGCACGTGCCGTTTTACGATCGGGCTGTCCGATGGCTCTCGTTGCCTTAAAAATAGCTTGTTCAATCTTTTCCGGTTTGAAATCGCAAATTTCCCCGTTGCGTTTCACGATTCTTGAGAACGTGGTTGATGTTTCCATGATTAAAATTTTAATAATTAAAAAAATACTTCGGGGAAAACACGAGAAAAGATCGTGTATGGCAGAGAATTGTCTTTTTCGCTTTTCACCCGAAAGCTCCAATTTATTTGCAATCGGCAGGTCTTCTGACTTACTCTCGCTTTTGAATCTCCTTCCCGTCGACAGCGTGACAGTGGATCATTGATTCAAGCGTTGAATAGAGCTTACAGCTACGGGTATAGTGCGGGATTTTCACCTGCTTCCCTGTTCGTCACCGGAGTGAACCGAATGCATGGCAAATGTATGATAAAATAATTGTATTTCAATAGTGGTTTTCAAATAAAATAATTTTATTGGGATTGATATTTCCTATTGTGTTTATAATAAGTATAATGTGTTTTATTTTTGAAAATTGTGGGTTCAAAAATATGGAACTTGATTGCTTGATGTAGTTTTTTTTCTTTAGGTTTGAATTGATTTGTGTAAAAAAAAGACCGAAAATTTTACTTTTCGGTCTTTTTTATAAGTGTATTATCCTGCTATTGTTTTTCTTAATTATTGGGTGCGGCTTTCAATAATTCCGGTCTGGGATCAACATTGTATTCTGCCGAATTAATCGTGGAGAACGTCCAAGCATCCCAAGAATTATTTGCTAATGAACGTTGATCAACTAGATATTGTGAATAATCAAATCCATCCGGTACTGTTGTTGCGTCAGTCCAGCCTAACCAATAGCTTGCGTAGGCTTCGTACCAGCCGCCCATCCAGAGGTCTTCGGGAGAAGAGGTTTTCATACCGTCTAAATTATCCCCATTCTTTTCTTGATAGATGCCGTTCACGAAGTCCTTTTCTGTTAAAGTGAGAGAAGAATTACTGATTTTAATTTTTCCATCATTATTTCCGTCATACCCGAATCCCTTGATTGTGACTCCCCCGAAATTATTTCCGAGAATAACGTATAAGCGAGTATCTTTTTTTGCGATAGCTTTAACCATATCTATTCCCGTTGCACCGGAAGTCCAACGGTATCCCCATGCCAAGAAATGAATTTCATCATCAGTGGGATTCTCAATATCTGAGGCTGTTACCCATTGGATCGTAAGTGCGGAACGGTTATTTCCCGTTCCTGTCCAGTTTTGGATATCATTAATAGAATTGACGGATTGAAGATTTTCATTTACAACTAAAGGCGTTGTGTTTGTTTTTAAATCTTCCATTTCCGCTAAGATGGATGTATCCTCGTTACAAGAAGCTAAAAAGCCGATAAATAATAAGGCTATGAAAGATTTTGATAATAAATTTCTCATTGTTGTGATTGTTTTAATGATTTACTTGAAGTTATAGGTAAAGAATACATTAGCAGGATAATCCGTGTAATTTGCGTAATCACGACTTATTCTGGCATAATTTTCGCTCTCGGGATTAATGCGGCTGAAATCAAAAATCGTGATATGGTTCGTGTGGCGTTGTGAGCCAATTCCTTTTACCGTGTTTAAAAAGACCTCTCCCGTGATAGGATGAACAGCACAAGTATTATATACCAATGGCTTACTCGCGTAGTTCCCTTCCCAGAAATCAGAAGAAGCGGGAATCCAATTTTTGGCATCAATCATGTATTTTGTTTCATTTGTACTGAAAATGTGACGATAAATTGTTGTGGTCGTGTTGCTGATATATATCGTATCTCCCTTGGCAGTGATGTTCGGTGCGGCAGGTTGCGATGCTCTGATACGCAAAAGTGAGGCTGCTTCACCTTCCAATTGATTTTGTGCTAATATTTCATATGATTTCGGGTCGATTTTATAGATAATACCGCCTTCATCCGAGGCCCAAAGGTTTCCGTCTGTGGCTTTGATTAGCCCGGAAATCTGTTTCTTCCCGAATGCAATTGTATGTGCAACCTCGTTTTTGCCTCGTTCGATAACTATGACCGTGTTTCTTCGTGAGGCAAATAATTTTCCTTCTGCCACAGCCATGGTATTTTTCCGGGCGCCTTGGGTGCCTTTGATTAGAGTCGCTCTGTGATCATTTGCCACTGTTGACGGGTGCATTAGGAAGATGCCGTTCCTATTATCACGTATATAGATATCGTCATCTCCTAATACGGCAATGTGTGTTGGCCAATACGAGAAAGTGGTATCGATTACTTGCACCATCTTTCCCTCGTCTTCATAATAACTCGTGTCTATTCCTAAGATAAAAGGATCATGAAAAGAACGTTCTTTTTTTAATGTTTCAGCATTGCAAATGGTTAGAAAACCACCCCCGTTTCCTCCATTTTGGGATACGATATACATTTTGTTGTTTTTGATATATAGGTCTTGGCACACATCTCCTAAATACTCGCCGTTCACCTTGTAATATACATTAGGGGTAATATCTCCTTCCGGGCTGATGTAAATCAACGAGCCGTGAGTCGTAACTAACCCTTCATTCAGTATAAAAGTCCCGTTTTTATACTTACCGGGATTCACGGTAATCGTTGCGGTTTTGGTCGTCGTGCCGTCTGAATTTTTTGCGGTCAGGGCTAGTTGGTAGGTGCCGCTGTTTTCTGCTTTGAACACGTATGTGTCACCTGTCGAAACCTCATCGTTGTCCAGCGCCCAACTAAACGTGTTTTCCAAAGCATTGGTAACTTCCGCCCTGAACACGATGGAATCCGTCAACTCCATGGAATAATTCCCTTGCGCGAAACCCACGATGGGCAAGGTTGGGATGTAGTCATCATCATCACTACACGCGCTAAACAACGAGATCATCAATCCCCACACGATAAAAAAGAAATACAACTTCTTCATAACTGTTTTTTTTTTTTTGAATTAATTTTATATATTAAAAAACGCAATAATTAATTCATACCCATGTATCCCACGTGGATACAAACATTTCTGTTTGTAGGAAAAAGATGGCGTCAAATATCGACTTGTAAACGGTACTGGCGTTTATGTTCTCCTTTCCCATTGAACATGAAACATATTAGCTTGTGGCAGGTCTTCTGACTCGTTTCCTTCTCCGGGGCTTCCTTCCCGTCCCTCGTGTCGGGGACAGTGGATAAAGTATGCCCGGGAAGTATAGTGAAACTTACAGCAGGGGATTCTGTTCAGGATTTGCACCTGATTCCCTTTTCATCCCGAAACGCGATTCGCGAATCGAGACACCACTCACTTCCATTATTCTTCGCGAAGATAGAGGAATGATGTTAAATAATCAAGTATTTTTTTTTTATTTTATATTCAAATCGCACTCCTTTTAGTCTATTCTTAAAATGTATTGATGATGTGGAAGTAAAAAAGCTCCCGGATCATCCGGGAGCTCAAGTATAAAATTATTTTTTAGTTAAGTATTTTGGAATATGCTATTGCTATTTGATGCCTGCTGCTTTCAACAAGCGGGGTATGGGTAGGATATTTTGTTCCGCATTATTAATCGGGGAGAATGTCCATGCATCCCAGCACTCGTCTTCCAGTTCCCGGTTACTGGCGTAGAAATTGGAATACTCGTACTCTTCCGCTTCCAGTACGGCTTCCCCGTATCCCAACCAGTAGGATGCATAAGCCACGTACCAGCCGCCCATCCACCAGTCGCCCTCGCTGGTAACCCTGACGTCATCAATGTTATCCTCTTGTTCTTGCACGTATATGCCATCCGTGAAATCCGCCTCTGTCAAGGAAATTCCCTTGTATTCTCTTTCGTTGTGCACGAAATCATCGCTTTCAATCGAGATTTTCCCGTCACCGTTGCCGTCATAACCGAATCCCTTGATAGTAGCCCCGAGGGCATCGCTCGAAACGATGACGAACAAGCGGGGATCACTCTTGGCAATGGCTTTAATCATGTCAAATCCCGTGGGGGATATCTTCCCTTTTTGCGGTTTATTCCACTTGTATCCCCACGCCCGGAAAAAGACATCCTCGTCTGCCGGGTGCAATAAATCCTCCACCTCCGGTTTTACCCATTGTATCGCCAGCACCGAACGGCAATCGCCTTCACCCGTCCAGTTCGTGACGTCCGAGATTTTGAAACCGTCCTGTACCGTGATATACGTGCTGTCCGATGCCTCGCCCAAGATGTTGGATGCCGTCACCTTGATTTTATACTCTCCCTCTGTGGCGGACGAGAATTCGTATATCGTGTCTGTTGATGTTGCCTTCCCATCCACGAACCATTGCAGGTCAGCACGTGTGGTGTTGATGATATTCGCTCTTAATCTTACCGTTTTTGAGGGAAGAATAGCATTTTTCAAGCTCAAGTTCTGTACAGACACCTCCGGTGCGGTAAGAGGCATCTCCGGTTCATCTTCTCCGCCATCATTATCGCTACAGGAACTCCACATTCCCGTGATAACCAGAATAGCTAATATATAGAGTAAATTCTTTTTCATGGTCGGTTTATTCAAAATTATAAGTGAAGAACGTGCCGGCAGGGAATGCCGTGTAATTTTCGTAATTTGCACTTAATTCTGGTTCATCCCCGCTAAAGTTGAATACACTGATGTTATTAATTTTGTAGTTTTGTCCGTATCCTTTTATGGAATTTAGATAAACTTCTCCGGTAAGCGGGTGAACAGCGCACGTGTTGTAGACGATACCGACGTTGTCGACCATCGTTTTGGCATCCACCATTAATTTCGTTTCTTTCGTGCTGAAAATATGACGATATATTTTGGAAGTTAACCCGCTTATATATAACGTGTCGCCTTTAGCTGTAATTCCGGGTGCTGCGGCGTACGTGGTATTCCAAACACTAGCAACTTCTGTTGGAATATCATTCATGCCTATTTTTTGATAAGTTTTCGCGTCCACCTTCGTGATTTTACCTGATCTGTCGGATACCCACAAGTTGCCGTCGGAAGCTTTGATTACCCCGGAAACTTCCCCGTCGAAATTGATCGTGCTGCTGATTATGTCTTTACCGGCTTCAATCACTACAACCGTGTTTTTCACCGAAGCGAAAACCTTACCGTCAGCAACAGCCATTGTGTTTTTCCGTGCTCCGCTTGTTCCTTCAATAAGGGTTACGGTTCCGGTTGACGGTTGAAATCTTTTTACTCCGTTATTGTCGCGCAAATAAATATCATCATCTCCTAATACAGCCACGTGGGTAGGCCAGTTAACCTTCCCGTTTAATTCTGTTTGAAAACCTTTTATTTTTTTCAAGGTTTCCGCGTTTGCGATTACAAGGAATCCATCACCGCCTCCATTTTGTGAAACGATATACATTTTGTGGTTCTTGATAAATATATCTTGATTTACGCTTCCCAATTTTGTCCCGTTTTCATCCGTGTATGCATCTGTGGTCACTTTTCCTTCCGGACTGATAAATGTCAGTAAAGAGTTATTTTCGCTTAAAACAAATGTTCCGTTTTTGTATTCTCCCGGTTGCACGGTGATAGAGGTTGTTGTAGCAACAGTTCCATCGGAATTTGTAGCTGTGAGTTTCACGTCAAAAAGTCCGCTATATTCGGATTTGAACACGTAAATGGAATCCGTGGAAACTTCTGTGGTGTCTAATATCCAACTGAAAGTGGTTTCTGTAGGACTGGCTACAGATGCCTTCAGTATGATTGAATCTCCAATATGCATAGATAAGTTACCACTCGTGATATTAATGATCGGGGGTGCTGGTAGAGGTGTACATTCATCATCATCACTACAAGAACTCAAGAATCCTACAAATATTCCCAAAAACAAAAGTGCTAAATAAAACTTCTTCATAATTCTAATTTTCATCATGTAATATTATTAACTTGTTTATTCTTCCTCTAAAATTCCCACATCAGCGACACGAGGCAGTTTCGCAACGGCATCGGGTAATACTGCGTGGATTCGTAATAAGTGTCCAGTAAATTGTCCACTCGTATCTGCGGGGTGAGGCTCATCCCGTTACGGAACTCGTGACGGTAACCCGCCAATATATTGTGTACCGAATAGGGGTCGGTAGCGTATGCTTGGTCAGTCGTGATAAAGCGTCGCCCGATGTAAGTTACTTGCCACGAGAAAAAGGCTCCCCGGTAATCGGCGGCAACCCGCACGTTCCATTTGAAGCGTGGCACGTAAGGAATCTGTTTCATGTAAGAGCCGTCGTCCTCGTGCTGTTTCTTGCGGGTACGGGATTGCGACCAACTGTAATTGCCGGATGCGTTCACCTTTAAATCCCCCGTCTCGTATGTCAGCTTCCCGTACAGTTCCACGCCTTCCGAGCGCACGTTGCGGTGATTCTGCGGCGTCCACACCCATTGATTCCCGTCCTTGGGCAACCATAGTATCCAGTTGTCGATATACATCAAGTAGCCCGATACCTCTGCGTCCAGCGATAACCCCCGGTACAAGTGTTTCCGGTAAGCCACGGAAGCGTCATACGAGTACCCGTCTTCCGGCTTCACCTCCGGGTTGCCTCCCGGTCGCCAATAGAGGTCGTTCATGCTTGGGAACCGATAGTTGTAAGCCATATTCC
This sequence comes from uncultured Butyricimonas sp., assembly GCF_959596855.1. Lineage (NCBI taxonomy): Bacteria > Pseudomonadati > Bacteroidota > Bacteroidia > Bacteroidales > Odoribacteraceae > Butyricimonas > uncultured Butyricimonas sp. Next base: position 114,177 of record NZ_CAUFYA010000005.1, on the reverse strand, counting down.
CCTTTACCTGCAACTCTTTTTCCCAAAGGTTGAATACCACGCCCGCCGACCACGTGGATACTCCCCGGCTATCGTTTTGCTCGAACATATATTGCCCGTTCAGCATCATCCATTCCACCGGGGTCCATAACGCCGATGCCTGCCACGACAGCACGTTACGGTGATGGCGGAATGGCGGTTCCACCACCGGGATATCATAATCCACGTCGCCCAACGTGTATTTCGACGAGTCGATGTCAATGTAACTGCTCACTCGTATCAAATCGTGCGAGTAAGTCAGGCTTGTCCCCAGCACGAGATTTTCCCGAGGGGTACACGTGTAGTCTGCAATGCCTTGCCACGTCTGCGATTGATTTTTAGTACCCTCGGGGTCGAACATCCCCCCGGCGTACCATTTGTCGTACTTCTGCCGGTAGTACAGCCATGCCGCTTTCACGTGCAGGGCGTGTATGCCTCGGGTGAAATCCAGTCCCGTGTATGCCCGGAAATTCGTTTCCCGCTGTTTCTCGTGTGATTGGTTCACCACCCCAAGCGCGGGGGGCAACATTCGTTCGCCCTCTTGATACCATGCTACTGCCGTCAACCGGGTGTAGCGCGACAACCGGAAATAACCTTCTTGCATTGCTGCCCATTGCGTGTAGTCGGCATCCTGCCGTTTCTCGCGGAAGGGGACGTTGGTCAGAATCTTGTTCAAATAAGTATAGTTGTTATCCGAGTGCTGGTAATACAGGCGGGTTTTGAAACTTGATTTCTCTCCGCCCGTGGTTACTTGTGCCCCCGTGGTGTACGTGCCGTAGGAACCGTACTCGCCCAGCACTTTCCCGCTTACTCCCTTTCGCCAATCCGGGTCGGTGAATAGGTTGACACTTCCCCCGATGGCTCCCGTCCCGTTCTTCACGTGGCTGCTCCCGTAATACAGGTTGATATTATCCGTGAAGAAAACCGGGATTTGCGAGAAATCGAACGTTCCCGACATCGGTGGCGTGATATTGATGCCGTTCCAGTTCACCCGTGTTTGCGAGGGACTGGCTCCACGGAAGGAGGCGGTCGACAAGGCTCCCATCCCGAGGCTCTTGATATAAATAGCAGTGTAGTCCGTCAGTAACTCTGCCAACGAACGGGTTTTATTCGCTTGCATGATTTCCGGGTCTATGCGGCTAACCTTTGCCCCGGCATTTGCCTCGTTGGCGTGTTGGATACGTTGACTCACCACTTGCACCGTGTCGAGAGTCCCGTGCATCGCCACCGAATCCCGCCGCTGTGCCTCTGCCTGCATCCCGCCGCCCAGCGTGAAACAGGCATATAATCCTATCGTTATTTTTTTGAGCATAATCACTGTTTTATTGTTGATACCCGGGGAAATACACTTGTCCGGGATAAACACCCACTTTGTGGCTTACCCTTCTCCCGTCTTTCAGGTAATGACGGATATAACCTCTTTGTGCCGTGTAATCCAAACAATCGCACAGGTAAACGTCGCCTTCGGGGCTAACCGCGAACCCGTACATCATACCCACGCCCGGCAGGTCGTAATAATGTTCAAATTCACCCGTCGTCACGTTCATCCGGTACACGCTCTGCTGTTCTTTTTCGCCTTTGGCGTTTTCTTCTGTCGCACGGGTTTTCACGTTGAAGTATATCCACGTTCCCGTCGGGTCGATATCCGTGCGGTTGTAATTGATATAGCCGATAATCTCGCCCGGGGTCTGTGAATTCGGGTCGCCGATGGGGAGGGTGTACGATTTAACTACTTTTTCCCGTTTCGGGTCTACGCCTTTCAGCGTGACGCCTGTCACGACACCGCTCCTTTTCTGGTACATCAATCCCCAGATTATGCCGTCTTTGTCTATCAGCATCCGGCACGTCTTCGTGTACTCCTCGTTGTATATATCCTTGATTACCCGGGCGTACTCTTTATTGATATTGTTGGCATCGAACACGTACAAACCTCCCTGCGTCATGCCGAACACTTTATTTTCCGCCACGACCAGATATTCCACCCATCTCGGGATTGAAATATATTCCAGCGGCTTCCCGTAAGGGGCTACCGTGCGAATACGCACCAGTTGTCGGTTCAAGTCGGACACGACGGCTTCCGTTTCCGAGATAGGCACTATCTGTCGCGGGTAACCCGCCTGCGTGTAGAGTATCGTTCCCTCGGATTTGAACGTCACGGGATTGACCACCTCGATTTTCTTCGAGTTATTCATCGCCACGAAATACTTTCCGTTAATCAGCGTGATGGATTGTGCCACGTCACCCATCGGGCGGTGGTTCACGTCTTGAAAGGCATCTACTACCACGGTACTGTCTTTGTATATCACCGATATCGCCCCGGCGTTCGTGTTAATCAACCCCTCGTTCAGCACGAGAGCCTCGATATCCCCGTCGCCCAACACCCCGTCGGGATAAGGCATCCCCGGTTTGTCGCACGACGCTAATGTCATGCTAATCCATACGATTGTCAGAAAATAAAACCACTTTTTCATGAACATAAATTCCCTTTTAGTCAGAAAAAGGCTTGACGTACACGGTCGACAATTGTTAAGCTATCGGCGTTCACGTTCTTCCTTCCCCTTGAACGTTAAACAATGTTGTGCATGGCAGGTCTTCTGACTTGTTTCCTTCCCGGCGTCCTTCCCATCCTTAAAATGGACAGTGGATCGTGAGTGCCGGAGAAGTTGTTACGAAACTTACAGCAGTGGATCTGTTCAGGATTTGCACCTGATTCCCTATTAATCTCACGTAAGATTGTAGAATATCTTACACGAGAACCATAACGCCGCGAAAGTAATATGTATTTTTTAATATTGCTAATGAATGGGGAAAAGATTTATTTCTCCGGAATCACGCTCCGCTTCTCGATATTCTGGGTTTTGGCACTGAAAATATCGGTACATGCGCCATGTTTTTGTATATCTCGGATAATTTGTTATGGTTATATATTTATTATTCAACCATGCAACTTCATATTTTTTGCGTATATCGGAAAATTTACTACGTTTGTATGTTTGTTCTTCAACCATGCAACTTTATATTGATTGTATGTGAAGGGATATTGTAAAACATTTAGATACTGTAGTTTATAACTGTATACATGCTCGTGAATTGAAACATGATGTGTAGGGGTTTCGTGGCGGATAACAGTAAAACGGCGCAAGCGTTATGGTTGGTGCTGGCTAATGCCTTGTCATTATGCATGACATTGGTCATATCGGCTGTCCTTAGCCGATACATGACTGCTGTCGAGTATGGCACGTATCGTCAGGTGATTTATATTTACTCGACTTTGTTGATGATTTTTTCCTTCGGGCTTCCCGGCGCGTATTCTTACTTTCTTGCACGTGTCCCGGTAGAAGAAGGGCAGGCGGTGATTCGCAAACTCGGCGTGTTATTCTGGGGACTTTCTTCCGTCTTTTCAGTCACCTTGTTTACGGGGGCATCATGGATAGCCGAATTACTTGGCAACCCGTTGCTAACCGATAATTTGAAATATTTTGCCATAACTCCCTTGCTATTGATGCAGGTATTGGGCGTCGAGCGCGTATTGACCGTGTACGGGAGGGCACGTGTTGTGCTGGTGTACGTGCTGTTGAGTCGCGCTTTCAGCGTACTTTGTTCCGTGATACCCGTGATTGTTTTCAATACCGGGGTTCCCGGGGCAGTTATCGGGTTGGTGCTCGCTTCTTTTGGCTCCTTTCTCGTTGGTACGCGACTCTTGTCATTGCCCTTTAAAAATGTAACACGGGGAAGAACGGATTTGACAACCGCGGATATATTGCGATTCTCGATGCCGGTGTTTTCTTCGAGCTTGTATGGATTCGTCATTGGTTCCGCGAGCCAATTTTTCGTGAGCCGTTACTTTGGGGTGGAAGAATTCGCTATGTTCGCGAACGGTTACAAGGAACTTCCGGTAGCGGGGATAATGATTGGTGCCGTTTCCGGTATTTTATTACCGGAATTTTCCCGGATGGCAAAGGACGGTGCCGGTAGCGGGCAATATCTGGTACTTTGGAAAAACGTGGTGCTCAAGTCCGCGTCGGTAATATACCCGTTTACCGTCTATTGTTGCATTTTTGCCCCGGAAATAATGGGGGTGTTATACGGGACCGCTTATCGTGAAGCTGCCGGTTTATTCCGGATTGTCACGATAGTAAATTTGGTACGTATCGTGCAGTACGGACCGATAATGTTCGCTTTAGGCAAAGGCAAGATATTTGCCAACGCCCACTTGGTCACGGCGGTACTATTGCTAGGGCTTGATTGCCTTTGTGTTACCTTTTTCCCGTCGTTATCCGCGATCGCTGTCATTGCAACGGCAACCACGGTCTTTTGTCTTGTGGTTTTAATGGTAAGTACGGCACGGCTCCTGAACACCGGGCTTTCGGGATTGATGCCATGGAAATCTATGTTCAAAATTCTGTTCGTGTCTGTCTTCTCGTGTTTTTTGGGGAGTTGTGCGGTAAATTTAACGGGAGTTACCCGTGATTTCCCGGTTCTTCTCTCGGGATTTTTGATATCGGTTGTTGTCTATCTGCCTCTTTCATATATCGCGGGGATTAATTACGTGAGGCTGTTGAAACCGTTGGTGTCATCTCCGCGAACGAATCCATGAAAATGAAATTGACTATGAATATTCTAATTATCACTCGAAATTTTTATCCTTACCATAGTATTGGTGCTTTTCGTGTAAACTCGTTCGCTAAGTATTTTCATGAAGCGGGGCATTCGGTAACGGTCGTGGCAGAAGGTGAGCGAGATGAGATTATCACGTGGAACGGTTGTGAAGTACACTATATCAAAGACCCGATAATGACTCCGAACTATTTTTATAATTTGGAGCGAAAGAATAAAAGATGGGTACTAAGGCGTGTGATTCGAGCGTTAGAAGCGAGAATATTTCCGGGTGGACCATGCATCTGGCGTGCCAAAGCTTGTAAAAAGGTAGAGGAATTATTTCGAAAGAATTATTTCGACGTGGTATTGAGTTCTTACGGGCCTTTGACTCCTCATGCGCTCGTGCTGAGATTGTTAAAGAAGGGATATAAATTCTTTTGGGTCGCCGATATGCGTGACGAAATGTCAAAACTTCCTTACCATAATAGAATGTCCGTGAAACCACTTGCGTTTTACGAGCGTGACATACTCGAAAAGGCGGATTTGGTACTGTCCGTGTCGAAGCCCCTTATTGATGATTTCAAGACGATGTGTTCGCACGAACGATTCTTGGAAGTGAGAAACGGGTATGATTACGAGGAGAGTTATGAAGTGAATTTTCAGCCCCAATTCACGATGGGGTATATCGGTCGGTTTTATTGGATGGCTACTCCGGACAATTTTTTTAACGCCTTTTCCGAATTGATAGAGGAGGGAAAACTTCCCGAAGATAGTCGGGTTAAAATAGTCGGTAATTTCAAGAAACTCGCTGTGCCTGACAGAATATCGTCGAACGTGATTCAATGTAAGGATGTTCCCCACGAAGAAGCGATTAGGATATCCATCATGGAGGTTGATACGCTTCTGATGATGTACAAATCCGGGCGGAAAGGAGTGTATTCCGGTAAATTGTTTGATTATCTTGCCACGAATAAACCTATTTTAGCTTTGTACGACCCTAACGATGTGGTTGCTCCGCTACTTGCCGAAACAAAAGCCGGGTTTATCGTTGACGACGCCGATAAAGAGGGGATTAAAAATATGATCATGAAATGTTATCAGATATGGAAGAATAAGGAGGTGCTTCCGCGAGATTGGGACAAGATAAAACAATACTCGCGTCGCAACCAAGTCCAAATTCTTCTCGATTACCTGTCTGTAAATTACCGGGACAAAAACAGCTAGATGCCCGCGTATTCGCTCGGTGAAAAGCGATCCGGGTTCTCGTTGCCGAAGAACAAATATAGATGCAGTGGCGTTCCGTCCGGTTGCCCTGCCGCGGGGATTTCCATGGTTACCTCCCCGTCACCGCGGTGCGCGTTATGGCAGGTAATCATTTGCGGGGAACGGGGTTGCGTGTTGTAGAAATACCCGAGGTACACTTGATCCGAGGCGCTTGCTTTCGGTCGGTCGGCGTCATTTTCCCAGCGGAGAGTAACGCTCCAGCCATCTCGTGCTACATCGGTAATCACCGGGGCTTCCAAGGTTCCCATGGAGAAACGGAATGTCGGGAACGCCCACACGCCTTTGCCCGGGCGGAGGCATCCGCCGTTCACGGAGTGGAATGCCGAGTCGCTTTTGGATATCCCCGTTGCCCTTGCCCACGTGCGCCATATTGGCAACCCCCCGGTAGCACGGCGGTATATTCGCCACATCTTCCGAACCTCGGTGAATTGGCTGGAAGATTTCTCTTCTCCCTCTGTTCTGGATTTCTTGGGGCCTCGTTTGGATTTGCATTTCCGTATGGTTCCCCCGTACAGGTAATACGTGACGCCGTCCATTTTTAGAGGTCCGTTAGCTAGTAAAGCCGCGAGTAAAGATGAGTTTCTATCCATAGCCTATATGATTTAAGTATTAATTCCGTATCAATTCCGGTACAATAGTACTTAAAATATTTTAGTTATGCAATAGTTTTCCTTTATGAACGCTATTATAAATAGGGTTCGTATAGCGTTCATATAGGGTTCGTATAGCGTTCATAACGGAATTCATACGGAATTGTTCCGGAATTAAAGCCGGATTAATATGTGTAATTGCCTAATAATAGCATGGTTTTAGAATAAAATGGTTATATTTGCAGAGAGAAATTTTAAAACAGAAAGAGTATGGCAGAATTTGTGAATCCGGTAGGAAAAATACGGGGGAAATACGGGAACGTGATTGGCTACGTGCGGAAGAACGGGAAGAACTATTGCAAGAGTGCGGGGTTGAAGCGTAAGCCGAACGGGGAGGTGCAGAAACGGCAGTCGATAGCCTTCGCCACGACGACAGAAAGAAAACGATGGTTGATGGTCGCCATTCGGTTAGGATTTCCCGGGGGAAACGGCTACCCGAAGGGATTTAACGGGTTCGTGAGCGCGAACGTGACGAATGCCGTGGAAGTGGAGAGGGTTGACCCGGAGAAACCGATCAGTGTGCGCAAGAAAGCCGGACGGGAGTTCCGTGGCGAGATCGATTACCGGAAATTGCGGGTGGCTGCGGGGCAGTTGGTACCGCCATCGGTTAGTGCCGAGGTGGACGCGGAGAACCGGAAGGTGCATTTCACCTCCCCGGGGGAGCAACTCGAGTTGATCGATTGTTTCTTGGATGATAAAATTTATGGCGTGGTGGCTGGTGTACGGAACAAGCGTTGCCATGTGGTGGAGTTGGGTGCACGGGGAGAGGCTATCGGCACGAGCGTGGATTTCCCGAGAGATGTCGAGGCGGACGAGCTTGTCGTTTACGTGTTCGCGGCGGGTGCCGACGGGAAGGATGTTTCCGATTCGGTGTGCGTGTGTCACCCGGAGTAACGACTTAATTGTCTTTCTTTATTTTGGATACTCCCGTGGCGTCGAGTTTTATGATTTTCGGGTTGCCGGAGTACGTGATCGAGGATACCCCGGAGGCTTTGGCGCTGAGTTCTTTCACGACGTTGATGTTGACGTGGGAGGAGCCTGAGGCTTCGATGGTGGCATTGTCGATCCGGAAGTTGTCAAGGTTCGCGCGAGAGGCTCCGTTTACTTCAATGTTGCCTTCCGTGCTTTTGCCCGCGAGGGTGAGGTTGCTGGCTCCCGATATTCTGAAAGCTATCACGGGGGCGGTGAGTTCACCGGATATTTTTGACGCTCCTGCCAAGTGTATTTCTGCTTCTTGATTTACGCGGATGGGGTCGGTTGACTTCATGGCGGAAGCGCCGACAATTTTCGCCTTGAAGTTGTTCGCGGTGATTTCTCCGGTCAAGGTGAGGGAGGAGGCTCCGGTCAATTCGACATTTTCTAACGCGGACAGGTTGACTTCGGCGGTGAATTTATCGTTGTTTTTTCCTTTGATTTTACCTTCAAAGGTAATGAGTAGTATCCCGTCCTGTTTTAGCGTGAAGTTTAGTTGCTTTTCCAGTCGGGCGGGAATGGTGACCGATGCCCCGGTGGATTCGCCTTGTCTGGCGGTAACTTTGAATGCCCCGTGGACTTCAATCCCGGTGATTTTTTCTCCTTGGAAACGGGAAATCGTGATTTGTTCTTGCGCGATGGCTCCGGTGATGGCGAAGCAGAACATGAAGAGGATGAATGTAATTTTTTTCATGATTATTATTTTTTAATGGGACGTTTAAAGGTAGTGAAAAGTTACAAAGGGTGATAAGTATTGGAAAAAAAATTAGAAATTTGTTTGTTAAGAATTAATCTTTACTTTTGTAAGTATCAGATGTTTTTTTAATCTATAACGCTATGCAATACACTTGTAAATATCTTTCGCCCGCGGGTGGAATAACGATTGCCAGTGATGGCGATAGTCTGACAGGACTATGGTTTGACGGTCAGAAATACTTTGCCGATACGTTGTCGGCGGAGCATGAAGAGAAGGCTTTGCCTGTTTTCGTGCGGACAAAAGAGTGGCTGGATTGTTATTTCGGCGGCAAGAAGCCCGGTTTCACTCCCGACTTGCGTTTGGATAGCACGCCTTTTCGTCTTGCCGTGTGGGAAATATTAAGGGAAATTCCTTACGGTAAAGTGATAACTTACAAGGATATCGCGGAAGAGGTTGCCCGGCGAAAGGGGTTACCGAATATGTCGGCTCAGGCGGTGGGAGGTGCCGTGGGGCATAATCCGGTCAGTATTATTATACCGTGTCATCGTGTTGTCGGTTGTAATGGCAGTTTGACGGGATACGCGGGAGGTATTGCCAAAAAAGTTCATCTGCTGACTTTGGAAGGTGTTGACCCGGGTAGATTTTTTGTCCCGTCGAAGGGAACCGCGTTGTAGGTTAACGCAGGGAATCCAATAAAATGTTGAGGTTGGAGGTGAAAATTTTCACGGACATGGCAAGCAGGATGATGCCGAAGAATTTTCGCAGGATGTAGACTCCGCTTTTGCCCAAGACGCGCTCCACGAGGTAGACGTTGCGCAGGACGACGTAGACGACGAGCATGTTGAGGATGATGGCGATGATGATGCTCAAGGGGCTACATTCGGCTTTGAGGGTTAAGGTTGTTGCCAAGGCTCCTGCCCCGGCGATAAGCGGGAACACGACGGGGATGAATGTGGTTGCTCCTTCGGGACCGTCGTTTTGAAATATTTCGATGTTGAAGGTCATTTCTATGGCAAGCACGAAAAGTACTAACGCTCCCGCCAGCGCGAAAGAAGGTATGTCGATGTTGAATAGTCTCAATAACCCGTTGCCGGCAAAAAAGAAAGCGATAAATATAGCCAGAGATATTCCTGCCGCTTGGGCGGCGTTGACTTTTTTTCCGGTACTGTTAAGACCGATGATGATGGGGGTGGCGCCCGTGATATCGATGATGGCAAAGAGTACCATGAAGGCGGTGAATATTTCTTTTATGTTGATGCTGAGTTCCATTTTTCCGTTGAGTTTTTTATATATTGAAATTTGCAGGTTATAAATGCAGCGACCAAGCATTTATGAAACCGAACGATGAAGGGGCTGGCATTTATAATGCCTGCAAATTTACGATATTTTTTTACATTTCCCATATCTCGGCATCAGACGGCACGTGTATCCTCGCGGATAACGGGGCGATGCGCGTGATGTTTAACAGGTGTTTGTACGTGAAGTTCTCGGATATGGAGTTATTTCCCCAGCTTCCGCAACCGAGTGTATTGGTGACGGGCAGCCCGTTCTGTATGGAGCCTCCGGCGGTGGTGGCACAAGAGGCATTGACGATTAGTCGCGACACGGAGAGTTCTGTTCCAGCCTTAATGATGTTGGCTTGGTTGTTGGAATGGATTCCCGCTGTGTGTCCGTTGCCTTCCATGAAGAGGTTGGTTTTGGCTATTTTGATGGCCTCGTCAAAGTTGTCGTAGGAGAAGGCAGCCATGACGGGACACATTTTTTCTTTACAGATAGGGTCTTCCCGACCGATGCCGTGTGCCTCGACAACGAGTACGCGGGTGTTGCCCGGTACGAAAATACCCGCTTTGTCGGCAATCCTCTGCACGGATTGTCCCACGATATCACGGCAGATATGGTCGTCTTCGAATAGGGCGTTGATTACTTTATCCCGGTCTTCCGCGGCAATAAAATAAGCCCCGTGACGGCGGAACGCGTCAAGTACTTGTGTGCGGTCGTCCTTGTGGTAAATGAAACTTTGTTCACCGGAGCAGATGATTCCGTTGTCGAACGAGCGACCCGTGATGACTTTTTCTGCTGCCATGTCGAAGTCGATGTAACGGTCGAGTATGACTTGCACGTTGCCTGCACCGACGCCGAAGGACGGTTTGCCGGAGGAGTAGGCTGATTTCACCATGGGCATCCCTCCCGTGGCAACGACCACGTCGCAGGCCTCCATGAGTTCGCGGGTTTTCTCGATGGTGGGTTCCTCGATCACTTGCACGAGTCCTTCCGGCACGTCGAACGGGGTGATGGCCTCGATGATTAGTTTTACCGCGGCACTGGAGCATTTTTTGGCTTTCGGGTGAGGGGCGATGATAATCGCGTTTTTGGTTTTCAACGCGAAGATAATTTTTGACATGGGGGTTACCACGGGATTAGTCATCGGGGTGATTCCGGCAACGACCCCGATGGGTTTGGCGATCTCGATAAGATTGGTCTTTTCGTCGATGCTCAAGATACCCATGGATTTTTTACCTTTCAGGTTGTACCAAACTCCTTTGGATTTGTTCCTGTTCTTGGCAACTTTGTCTTCATAGACTCCCATTTGGGTTTCTTCTATCGTGAGTTGGGCCAATTGTTCCGCGTGATCAAAAATAACACGTGCGGCTGCTTTTATTACCTGATCAACGCCTTCTTGGTCAAAACGTTCGGCATAGATGAATTGTGCCTCGCGAGCTTTTTGAATCATTTCTTTTATTTCCATGACTAATATAATGTATTGTATATGTTTCTGATTTCTTCTTTGGTTACTTCCGTGTAGTTGTTTGCTAATAAGCGTTGCTGTGTTTGTAGCACGTTATCGGTAAATCCGTCGATGTCTTCGGGTTTCATGCCATAGGTATGTAACGGATTTTTAGAGAGTAGTTTGCCCAACAGGTGGTCGAGTTCCTCGTACACGTGTTCCGTGTCGGTGGCGAGGAGTGCCGCCAATAGGGTGTTTACTTCCCGGATGATGCCGTGTGGGTTCTTTTGGTAATAGAGTTTGAATACCTCCGTGAAGAACTGGTAGTTGGCTTCCCCGTGGGGAACGTGGTAATTTCCGCCGAGCGGGTAGGAAAGGGCGTGTACCGCACCGACTCCCGTGTTCCCGAAAGCGATGCCCGCCTGATTGCTGGCAATGAGCATTTCTTCCAAGCGTTCAAACCGATAGTCGGGTCCCTGCGCGGCGATGTTCTTGAACACGTCTATGATGGTTTCAATGGCTGCCTTGCAGTAGGCGCGAGTGTACGGGTTGGATTTTGGTGACACGTATGACTCGACGGCGTGAATGAGGGCGTCGATGGAGCTGTACACGTAGAATTTGTAAGGAAGTCCCCGTAATAGTTCCGGAATCAAGACGGCGTCGTCGGCTAGCAGTGCGTCGTCGGCAAGTCCCATTTTGGTGTGGCGGGATTTGATTTCGGCGATGGAGATATTCGTGACCTCGCTACCGGTTCCGCAAGTCGTGGGGAGGATGATTAATTGACGGGCTTTTTCAATGGGGAGCTTGCGCTCGAATGCTTTTGTCGCGTTCGTGATGTCGCGCAAGGCAAATAGTTTGGATATGTCAATAACAGTACCTCCTCCCACGGCAATGATGCGGGTGTATTCTTCCAACTTGATGTCGGCGAGGATACGGGTGATCATTTCATCGGAGGGTTCCCCCTGTCCATAGCGTTCCTGCATGATGAACTGGCAAGGCAGGTTGAGCTCCCGCATGTACGGATTGTAGAGAAATTCATTGGTAATTACCAAGTCTTCTTTCGAGAGGTTGAACTCCCGGGCGAAATCGGCAAAACGGTCGAATTTGCCGAGTCGGGTTTTTAATTTGAAAAGTTGCATATCTATAATATTGTTTTTTTAGCTTTTGGAAAACGGCGGAAATATTCTTCCGCGAGAGTCTCTCTGAAATCGGGATGGGCGATACGGATGAGGCTTTCGGCTCTTTGTCTTAAGGTTTTGCCTTTCAGATGGGCGATACCGTACTCCGTGACGATGTAATCGACTTCGTTGCGGGTGGTGGTAACTGCCGCCCCCGGAGCCAGATAGGGTACGATACGCGATACTTTGCCCCGGGCGGCGGTGGAAGGCATGGCGAGTATCGATTTACCGCCTTCGGAGAGTGCTGCCCCCCGGATGTAGTCAACCTGCCCGCCTGTGCCGCTGAATTGTTTCGTACCGATTGTTTCGGAACATACTTGCCCGGAAAGGTCCACTTCAATGCAAGAGTTGATAGATACGAGGTTGCGGTTTTGGCGAATGACGTAAGGATCGTTGACGTAATCCACGGGGAATAGGGCGACGTTAGGGTTATTGTCGACGAAATCGTACAAACGTTGGCTTCCCATGAGGAAGGTGGCAACGAGTTTTTCGGGATGAAGTGTTTTTCTCCGTCCGTTGATAACTCCTTTTTGCACGAGGTCGATTACCCCGTCGGAAAACATTTCCGTGTGGATTCCCAAGTCTTTTTTATCGTACAGGCATTGCAACACGGCATCGGGGATAGCACCGATCCCTAATTGTAGCGTGGCTCCGTCTTCAATCAGTTCGGCACAATTCCGTCCGATAGCTTGTTCCGTTTCTCCGATTTTGGGTAATGGAATTTCAAACAAAGGATTTGAAGTTTCCACGATATAATCGAGTTTGGATACGTGTATGTAGTTGTCGCCCCCGATGTGCGGCATTCGGTCGTTGATTTCCGCTATCACGACGCGGGCGGCGTCGGCCGCGGATTTCGTGTAGTCGGATGAAACCCCGAAGCTGCAATATCCTTCCTCGTTCGGGGTGCTGAGATGCACGACCGCCACGTCGACGGGTAAAGTCCCGTTGCGGAAAAGATGGGGTAATTCGTGGAAAAAACAAGGGATAAAGTCGGCACGATCCTCTTCAATCGCCTGACGTGTGTTGGCGCCGACGAAATTGGTATTGTGTCGAAAATGTGTTTCGGTGTCCGGGGCGGTGTAGGCTCCGTCACCAAGGCATAGCATGTGATATATTTCCACGTTGCGGTAATCGTCCTTGTGTGTCACGAGTGCTTTGGCGATTTCCCGCGGAACTCCTGCCGCATGGGAGAATACAACCCGGTCGTTGTCCCGGATTGCCTTGATTGCTTCTTCGGCCGTGGTTATTTTGCGCGTGTAAAGTTGTTTCCAGTCCATGTAAGTTTTTTATAATGGTTTGTTCCGGTTGAGAATCTGCCGGGCGAAATCGAGTATATCGGGATTGGTTTCGTTGACGAGGATTACGTTACCGATAGCGTCGCCCAAGTGTTCGGCGAGAACACGTTGCACGGTTTGTTCTATGGTGATCTGTGCCGCCGGACAGGTTTTGCAAGCCCCGAGCAGGGCAACCCGTACGTCCTTGCCGTCGATTTCCCGAATAGCGATATCACCCCCGTGGTCCCGGAGGAGAGGGCGAATGTGTCGTTCAATGATCTCCTCCAGGTGCTTCCACAGAGTAGTGGTTTCTTTATCGTTTACGGTTTTTGTTTTCATCAATCCGGGCAATTTGCTTGGCAAGTTCTTTTTTACTGTCAAGGTTTCCCTGTCTGGCAATCATGATACGTTGAGCTTGTGGTGAACCTGCCCCGTGCATGGATTCCGTACGATAGCCTACGGCCGCGGTTCCGAGGGTGATATTCTCGATCAGGCGTAAGATGCGCATCCGGTTTTCGGTGTCTGTTCCGGTTGTTCCTTGCAGGTATTTCTTCACGTATTTCCCGATGAACGGGTCTTTCAAGTCTTTTTCCGAGGGCATGGTAACCATTAATCCCCCGGCGATGTCTTCCGCCAGACGGGCAATTTCGTACGGGAACCGGGTGACGTTTTGCTTGCACACGTTGGCGAGTAGCAAGTTGATCTCGTAGTTGCCCGCGAGAGTCGGTTGCCCCTCGGCGGAGCAAGCAATACCGCAAGAGTAGAGTGTTTCGTTGAGGTGAATCATCTCGATGAGTTTGTCTTTGATGTGGCTTGCCTTGGGAACTCCGTTGTAGTCGGCAGCAAGGGCGGAGGCTCCGATTAGAACGTCACCCACGCCTACTTTACATCCTCCGTAAGATTGCCTGTGATAACCGGCGAAGCGTTCTACCATCATTCCGGCGAATTCGTGTTCGCGACACATGAAGATCCGGTCGTTGGGTACGAATACGTCATCGAAGACCACGAGTGCCTCGTGTCCCCCGAATCGGGCATTGCCGAGATCGATGTCCGCACCTTCTTCCAGTTTACGGGTGTCGCAGGATTGGCGTCCGTAGATCATGAATACGCCTTCCGCGTCGGAAGGTACGGCAAAAGATACCGCGTATTCTTTGTCGGCTTCTTTTAGAGCGACGGTAGGCATGATCAAGTGCTCGTGTGAATTGACAGCCCCTGTCTGGTGGGCTTTTGCCCCACGCACGATAATTCCGTCTCGGCGTACTTCTTTGATGTGTAGATACATATCAGGATCTTCCTGTTGCGAGGGGGATAAGCCGCGGTCACCTTTGGGATCGGTCATGGCTCCGTCTACCGTGAGGTCGTTATCCTGCACGAATTTTAAATATTCAATAAATCGTTTGTGGTATTCTGTCCCGTGAGCTTGGTCTATCTCGTAGGTTGTCGAGTAGATAGCGTTGAAAGCGTCCATGCCGACGCAGCGTTGGAAGCAGGCTCCGGTTTTCTGTCCCACCAATCGTTGCATTTTGACTTTGTTGATCAGGTCTTCAGCGCTCTGGTGCAAGTGACAGAAGCGATTGATCGTTTTGCCGGTCAGGTTGGATTTGGCCGTCATCAATGTTTTGTATTCTTCTTTTTCTGCCAGTTCGTAAGTCATGGCTACCGAGTTCATAGACGGGCGTATCATCGGGTGATTTACCGGGTCTTTGATTAATTCTCCCATGAAGTAGACTTTAAGGTTTAGTTTGCCGAGGCTTTCAATGTACTGTTCTTTTGTCATCATGATTCTTATCTTTTTTTGAGTTGTTGTGTTTTAATAAAGAAAAAATGTAGTAATTAAAAGAGGTATAAGGATACCTTTAACCTGTTGCAAGGAAGATTGGAGGGTGGAAAACGTGCGAGAAGAAATATGGCGGCAGAATCCGGCGTATGTTTGCCGTTAATAGGGCGACATTCGCTGACTCTAGTTGCCATAATAGAGAAATGTCTCCTTTTTCTTGCTGAAAAAGAGTTTGTTGCGCCAACATGTGAATGTTCGCGTTGTAATGCTCCTTTGTTCATAATGCTTTGTCACTAGGACATTAAAAACATTTTTAATCTTTTATGAAAAACTTCGCACATCTCCCTTACTCCTAGTCCCTGAAGCAACGGATTTATATCTTGCCCGGCAGGTCTTCTGACTTGTTCCGATATTCGCGGCCTTCCCTTTTCTGGTGAAAAAGTGACCATTAGGATGCAAATACCTGTTTTAAGAACTTACAGCTGAGGGTACAGTTCCGGACTTTCACCGGATTCCCTATTCAATCTTACCCTGTAATAAGGGATCAGATCACCTAAGCGATGCAAAGGTATATAAATAAAATTGTATTCCTACTTTTTTTCCGTATTTATTTTGTTCGTTCGTGGGGTGCTTCGTGTTATATCCATGGAGAAGAATGATGATTATTGTTTTATATGTCTGGAATGTAAAGGTGAAGTTTAGAAAATAGAAAAAAGTTATATATTTGTGACGTTGAAGTGATGTTTTATTTATCCGGAGTGTCATGGCTGACGTTGATGATGTTTTTGTACGACAGGTAAACGGGAAGCAGGAAAGAGCTTATCATGAGTTGTTCCGGCGGTTTTATAATTACCTTGTAGTGTATGCCATGAGGCGGGTGCAACGGCAGGATGTGGCGGAAGATGTTGTTCAGGAAGTATTCGTGAGTATGTGGGAGGGCGATAAGGAGTTCAATTCGTTTGTCGGGTTGAAGGCGTTTTTGTATAATGCCGTGTCGAATCGTTGTCTGGATTATTTGAAACACCAGAAGGTGGTAGAGCAGTACGTGGCTGTCGCTTTGCGGGAAGGGAAGGAATGGGAGGAGATGGATTTGGTGGAGGAGGAGATGTACCGGGAATTGCATTTGGCAGTGCAGGGATTGCCGGAAAGGAGCCGTGCGGTTTTCGAGTTGCATCTGGAGGGGAAGAAAAACGAGGAGATTGCGCGATTGCTGGAATTGTCGGTACTTACCGTGAAATCGTACAAGAAAAACGCAATGCATTATTTGAAGAAAAGATTGGGCGATTTATATTTTTTATTGAACGCGGTAAAAATAATTTAATTCGGATACCCTCTTTTTGTTCCTTCGGTCGTATTTGGTGTAAATAAGAAATTACGCCATGAGCAGTGCCAATAAAAATGAAATAAGTTGTTTGCTTCGGAAGTATTTTTCCGGGACGTTGTCCCCGGGGGAGAAAATACGGCTGGATAGTTGGTTGGAAGAAAGGGAGGAACACCGGGTTCTTTTCGAGAGATTGCATAATGACACTCGGTTTGCCGAGGAGTATGGGGTGTTTCGACGAGTGGATACGGAGCGGGCGTGGGAGCGTTTTCGCGAGGGCCGGGGATTAGGTCGTCGACGGAGGATAGGCACGTGGGTGAGGTACGCGGCGGTTATTATGATACCCTTGATTGTCGGGGGGATTTGGTGGGGAATTTCTTCCGGGCGGAAGGAGAAACAGCCGTTGGTGGCGCGAAAGTCTTTGCCTGTATTGCGGAAGACAGACGTGATTCTGGAACTTGCCGACGGGAAGAAAGTGGTTCTGAAGGGGAAGCAGGAGAAAATGATTCAAGTGGGAGAAAAATTAGTCGTGAAGCAGGCAGCCGGGGAGTTGGTGTACTCGGATTCCGTGGGGAATACTCGGGTTGACACGAATATATTGCGAGTGCCCAAGGGTGGGGAGTTTAAATTGCAGTTGGCTGACGGGACACGGGTGTATTTAAATTCCGCGACAAAATTGAAATATCCGGTGGCTTTCGAGGGGGAAGAACGGCGGGTGTATCTGGAAGGCGAGGCTTATTTCGAGGTGGCGAAGGACGCGGAACGACCGTTTTTTGTTGTCACGGACGAGATGACGGCAAGGGTGTACGGGACGGAATTTAACGTGAACACGAGTTCCGAGGACGGGGTGCGCACGGTGTTGGTCGAGGGAAAGGTGGGGGTGACCGTGCGGGGTTCCGAGCGGGAATACGTGTTGAAGCCTAGTGAGATGGCTTTCTATGACCGGGGCTCGGGAAAGGTAGACGTGCGGGAAGTGGATACGGATTTGTACACGTTGTGGAGGAAAGGGATGTTTGTTTTCGAGCGGGAGTCTTTGGAAAGTATTATGGAAACACTTTCGGCATGGTATGACGTGGAAGTGTTTTTCCAATCGGAGAGTGCGAAACGGTTGCATTTCTCGGGGCATATGAAGCGTTACGAGCAGATAGATGAGATTTTGCACGCGATTACGGACGCGACGGGTGTCGTGTTTACTATAAACGGGAAAACAGTTTGTGTTTCAAGATAAAACGGAAGGTCGGCAAACCCTCCGTTTCATTCTCATTTAAACAATAAACCTCGCCTTGGAACCGTGAGGGTTTATTGAGTGTTTAATTTATATTACGACAAATGTATGAAAAAAAACGATTATGTTTTCGATTACCCTGTGGTACGAGAAAAAAAATTGAAAGAGTGATGAAATTTTTTTGGATTTTAATGTGCGCTTTTACTTTCTCTGTTTCGGCAAATTCATTTGCTCAACAGGAACGAGTCAGCTTGAATTTGAAGGATGTGGCAGTACGGACATTGTTCGATGAGATTCAACGCCAGACGAATCTTTATTTCGTGTTCAACACGGAGCAGACGGATCAGTTGGGGCAATTGTCTTTGCGTGTCGAGAACGAAACGGTGGAGAACGTGTTGAAGAAGGTGTTGGAAGGCACGGGGTTGACGTATAAGTTTCGCGGGGATCTGATCGTGATTCTGCAGGAAGACGAGAAAAAGGACGAGAAGAAGGGTAAGCGGATTTTCGGTACGGTTGTTGACGAGAGTACGAAAGAAGTGTTGCCGGGGGTTACGGTGAAGTTGTCCTCGGGGGCTTCCGTGACGATGGGGACTTCCACGGATCACCGGGGGCGATTCGAGTTGGTGCTTCCGGTGACGAAGGGTACGTTGGAGTTTTCTTTCGTGGGGTTCGAGAGCCAGAAGGTGAGTTTTAACGAGAAGACGGATAGTTTGCGGGTGGTGTTGAGAGAGAAGGTGAACGAGTTGGAAGATGTCGTTATTACCGGTTACCAACAGATTGACAGGCGGCATTTGACGGCGGCGGTGACTTCGCTTAAAATGGATGATATTGATGTGCCGGGTATAAACCGTCTTGACCAGATGCTGGAGGGGCGTATCCCCGGAATGACTTTTATGCAGAATAGCGGTCAGGTGGGGGCTACCCCGAAGTTGAGAATACGCGGAACTTCTTCTGTCCTCGGGAATCAGGAGCCGTTGTGGGTGGTAGACGGGATTATTCAACAGGATCCGGTGAACATTGATCCGCAACAGTTGAACGACCTCGATTTCGTGAATTTGTTGGGTAATGCTATTGCCGGGTTGAACCCGGACGACGTGGAGCAGATCGACGTGTTGAAGGATGCCGCGGCAACGGCATTGTATGGCGTGCGGGCTGCTAACGGGGTGATCGTTATTACGACGAAAAAAGGAAAGGTGGGACCTCCCAAGTTATCTTATTCGTTGACGGGAAGTTTTTCGACTCGCCCAAGGTACACGGACAAGGGGTTGAACTTGATGAATTCCAAGGAGAGAGTGGATGTTTCCCGCGAGTTGATGGAGCGGGGGGTGCGTTATACCGGAACGTATAACAGTTTCACGGATTGGATCGGTTACGAGCAGGCTTACTTGGATCATTATAAATACGGTGCGATCAGTTTTGAAGAGTTTCAAAAACGTTCGGCTTATTATGAAACGTTGAACACGGATTGGTTTGATATCTTGTGCCGGGATGCTTTTTCGCACAAGCATTCGTTGAGTATCAGCGGGGGAAGTACCAGCGCGAAATATTACGCTTCATTTGGGTACGCGAACGACCAAGGGGAGATTCGCGGGGAAAAGAACGAACGCTACACGGCAAGTGTGCGGGTAACGGTGCAGCATAATAAATTCCAGATGCAATTCGGGATATCCGGTAACGTGCAGGATAAGTTGTATAATCCGAGTGAATTGGGAATTATGAATTATGCTTATAATATGACCCGTGCTATCCCTTTGCGTTGGGAAACGGGTGCATTGTACACGTACCAAAAGAATAATCAGCCGTTTAATATCATTCGGGAGATGGAGGAGTCTGAATACAAGATAGCCCAAAAGAGTGCTAGCGTGAACGCACAGTTGCAATACCGGGTGTCGGAGGCGTGGAAATTGGTTGGTACTGCCTCTTATTCTATGGGTACTTCTGATGATGAAACTTGGTACGGGGAAAATTCCAATTATATTCTTCAATTGAAGAACAAGAGCAATAAGTTGTCCGAGAGTTTGTGCCCTTTCGGGGGAGAGCTGAAAACCAATGCTACGCGTAATAGTTCTTATATGCTTCGTTTGCAAACGGATTATAGCCGGTATTGGGATAAGGATAACGACCATTTCACGAATGCTTCTGTCGGTTACGAGTTGTCGTCCTCAACTTATCGGAAAGAGGCGAACACGGAACGGGGGTATTATAAAGACCGCGGGATGAGTTTTGCCGGATTTGCCGATGGTGATTATGAGAAATACCCGAAATTCTACGAGTGGAGTGTTTCCAATCACCCGAAATATACTAAATCGTTGACAAACACGATGTCGGCTTATCTCACGTTGACGTATAGTTACAAAGACCGGTATATTTTTAACGTGAATACCCGTGCGGATTGGTCTAATGCTTTCGGTAGCCGTAGTAACGAGAAGTTGCTTCCCGTGTGGTCGTTTTCCGGACGCTGGAACATGACGGAGGATATTGTTCGGAACGTGAATTGGATCAATAATTTGGCATTGCGTGTGTCATACGGTATCCAAGGAAATATGTCGAACGATCAGCCTACGCGTTTGATTATCAATAAGGGTGGATATAGTAACTCTAAGGGTGGATATACTTCGACGATTAGCAAGTTCCCGAATCCCGATTTGAAATGGGAAAAGACACACTCTTTTAACGCCGGCTTGGATTTCAGTTTGTTGAAAGACAAGATTCAAGGTTCTGTTTCATGGTTTTACAAGAAAACGATTGACGCGTTCCTGTCGAAAACCGTGTGTAACGTGAACGGGGTAAATTCTTACGTGGTTAATTCCGGTAATGTTGAGAATAAGGGTATCGAGTTGACGTTGAATTTTGTCCCGATAAACCAGTCGGTATCGTCTAACGGAAAGAGAGGGTTCGTGTGGAGGTTTGATCCCCAGATCGGGCAGACGTTGAATAAGTTGTTGAACGACCAATTGCGTAAAAATGATAAAACTTTGCAAGATGAATTGTCGTTGTCACAATTTTTGAGTGGTTCCGTTCAGTTGGCGGGAACACCTTTGAATACGTTCTTTTCTTATAAATATGCGGGCTTGGACGGCGAGGGAAAGCCTACGTTCAAAGGCTTGGAAGCGGACCGGGCTGATGAATTGCATGAAAAGTACAAGAATTTGAGTAAGAAGGACGTGTGGTTGGCGGTTTTGGATGAGTCCGGAAGCCGGGTGCCCGTGATTCAAGGTGGGGTTAGTAACTATTTCGGTTACCGGAGTTTCACGTTGTCTGTTAATTTCACGTATAGTTTCGGGAACAAGATTCGATTGTTGCGTATCGCTTCCGGGGAATATAGCGCCGTGTCACCGAAACCGATGCAGAATTTGCGTCGGGAGTTCGTGAATCGCTGGAGAAATCCGGGTGACGAGAAGATAACGGATATACCGGCATTGTCTATTGACGGTGGACAAGATAAAGGGTGGTGGTATAAAAACGAGTATAGAAATCATTGGGAACCGAGCGGGAATGCTACCATATATTCGATGTATGATGACTCGGATATTAGAGTGGCGAGTGGTAATTACGTGCGTTTGCAATCTCTTACTTTGCGGTATTTGTTACCCAAGGAGTTGTTGAAAAAGCTGGGGATGTCTTCCGGGTATTTGTCTTTGTCCGGCTCTAATTTGCACACTTGGGCGAGCAAGGAGTTGAAAGGGCAGACACCGGAACAATCGGGGACTTCCAGCGTGGTAAATATTTCGATTCGACCGAAGTATTCGTTTAGTTTGAATGTTGTTTTTTAAAATGGATGTATGATGAAAAGATACAGTATTTTGTGGTTTACGGTGCTCCTTTGCTGGCTAAGCGGGGGATGTAAGGATTTCTTGAACGAGTACTCGCAGAGTCTTTCTTATATAGAAACGGCAGCGGATTTGCAGGAATTGTTGTTGGGAAGCGGGTATCAGGATCCCGCTGTGACTGTAAGACCGGGTGGAGAGTATGTCGCTCAGGCGTGGAACAACACGAACATGAAAGATTTCATGACGTATATTCATTTGATGGATGATGATCTAAAAGAAGCGCCCGATCCTAAAGAGAAAGACACTCATAACAGACCTTGGCAGACTATGTCCGGATTCTATCGTTGGGCGGATGACCCGAATATGAATATACTGGGTACATCGTATATCGATCCCGTGTGGGAGGATTTTTACAAGCGTATTGCTGTCTTAAATTCTATTATATCGGAGATTCCCAGACAGAGGGAGAAAAATAAAATAGGGGAAGAGGAGGTATTGAATCAAGTGGGAGGAGAAACCTATTTTTTGAGGGCTTGGTATTATTTCATGTTGACCAATATATACGGTGCGCCTTACGAGAAGGCTAACCCGAATGCCAAATGGGGTGTGCCATTGAAGTTGTCGGAGGAGGTGATTGATATGTATTATTCCCGCCACACGGTAGGTGAAGTTTATGAAACGATCGTTTCCGATTTGAAGACCGCTATTAAATTCTTTGAACGGATGAGTGCGCCAAGTAAGTCGAAACGCATCGCAAGTGCCGAGGCTTGTTACGCTTTGTTGAGCCGGGTTTATTTGTACATGGAACGGTATGAGGATTGTATCGAGGCGGCGGATAAGATAGAAGGTTTTGGGGTAAGGGAACTTGGTTCGTTGCCTGTTGCCGAATCTTTTGCCACGATAGAATCCGTGGAAACGATATTTTCCCACGGACCGTACGTGATGTATTGGATTCATGGTGAGGATGCTGAAATAGAAACGGTTAACAAGATCGATATTGACCATTTGCTGGAAACGGGAGAAACTATCATGATCCAGACACAGGAGGTGAAGCAGAATGCTTGGTCGTGGGCTTGTTCTGCCACGTTTGAATCTTTGTTTGACGAGAATGATTATCGATTGAATCGTTTTTTCAGTCGCACCCGTTACAAGAAAAATTTGGTACCGAGGAAGTATAAGGCGAGTATGACTTTTGCCGAATATGATCCGGTGAGTATGGATACCGTGGTGTGCACGAACACGGGAAGTCCTGCAGCTTCCGCGGGGTGGTTGCGTTATGGCGAGGTGCTTTTGAATAAGGCGGAGGCACAGGCTTGTTTGGGACAGGGTGATGCAGCCAACACGCTGAAGGAGTTGCTCCGGTCTCGTTACAAAGTGATGCCGACGATTCCCGGCGGGGGAAAGGAATTGGTAGATTTCGTGCGTTTGGAACGGCGCAAGGAGTTGTGTTTCGAGGGACATCGTTGGTTTGACCTTCGCCGTTACGCGGTGAACTCGGTTTACCCGGATAAAAAGCCGATAGAACATGTTTGTTATCAAATTACAACCAACGACAAGGGGGTGGCCGTGGCTGAAAAGGTTGGAGAAACAACTCTTGAAGCATATAGCGAGAATAGCATGGGATCGTGGATGATTCCGATACCGCAGAGTGTAATCACTTTTTGCGACGGGAACATGGAAAATCCGGAGCGGAGAGGGGTGTCTGCAAATTTTGTACTTGAAGAAGAAAAAGAGGAGGAAACATTATGAAAAGGTTTATTTGTATTTTGTTGCTGGGGATGTTTTTGGCGTGTTCAGAGGAGGATGCGTTGCCCCCCACGGAGGTGAAAGATTGGTACGTGATTACCCCGACGGAGAATATGGACGAGGTGGATGAGGCGATTTATCACTTGTATGAAAAGTATAATAAGGCTGTGTTTTACAAGGATACGATTGGTTCTGAAGACCGGGGTTGGAAAGACGAGAACGGAAACCCGAAACTCTATTACGAGGTGCTTCGGTTAAGTTATGACATGACGGAATCAAATAATATTCAAACGAAAATCACTTACACTCCCGCGGATGTGTCGACTCCCGAGAGCAAGAAGGCTATGCTTCCTTTGTTGGAATTGATGGATGAGAAATTGTTTGCATGGATTGAGGGAGCGGATGTGCACGTGCCTGCTGTCCTGATCGTGCAAGATATGGAGAGATCGAAGAAGCCTTTGTACGTGTACCGGGGATTCGGGGTACTTGGTTTTGCCTTGAATAGTTTTGAGCAAAAGAATGCGGATTCTCTTATCCAACGGACTTTTTTGCATGAGGTGTGTTATGTGGCTTTACAAGAAAATTTGTCTACTTATCAAGATATTGTTATTAATGCTTTTGAAAACAACACTTCAGCATCTCCCGCGGTAGCGAAAGAGTGTTGGGGGGTGAATTACGAAACGTTTGTACCTTCCTATGTTTCTTGGCTTACCAGTGTGAATAATCTGCAAGTGTATGCAAACATGAAATTGCAGTATGAACAACAAAAGGAGGAGGCGCTGGAGCAGTTGAAAAATGAGAATTTAACTGAGAAGGAGCGGCAACAATGGGAAACTAAACTTCGTTCCGCTGAAATGATGCTTACTTTCGTGGAGGGGAAATTGGGTAATTACGATGAGTACAAAGCAAATCTGGAGTTGTATTGTCCCGAGAATTTTGGTTTGTTGGGTTTGACAAAAGGTAAAGTCGATGATAAATTGGCCTATTTTGTTCCGACTGCCGTAGAGGATTTTGCCGCTTACTTGGATGCCATGTTGGATTATAGCGAGGAGGAGTTCAAGGCAAAATACGAGAAGTATCCTTTGGTGCAAGCACGCTATATTCTTGTACAACACGTGCTGAAGAATGCCGGATTTGATATTCAACGAATTCGGTCGGAGATTGATTAAAAATAGTTGTCTGTTTTTAGAGAAATAAATGTTTTAAAAAGATGAAAAAGATATTCGTTTTGATGTTGGTGCTTTGTTGCACCCGGATGCTTGTTGCCCAAGAGTTTACGGCAATTAAAGGAAAGGTCGCGGATCGGTGGTTGCCGCAAGTCAAATTATACGAAACCGTTGATGGTGCACCCGTGGTGTGCGCCGTGGCTAAAGTGGAACCCGATGGCAGTTTCGGTTTTCTGGTGAAACCGAAAAAGCCCGGTTTCTACGTGTTGGGAGAAGACGAGAAGATGAATTTCCCTGTTTACGTGAAAGGAGGAGAAGAGATTAACATCGAGTTGCGGGAGAATAAAGCTACTTTGACGGGTAAGAATACAAAAGAGAACGTGCAATTGTATAAGTGGCAAGAATATGCTTATAATATTTGGTTGAAAAGTGTGTTCTTTCAGAAGATTATTTCTACCTATGAAGATTTTTTCCCCGAGTACGAGAAATTTGTCGATGGGTTGCCGGCATTCAAAGCAAACGTGAAGAGCGGTAATAAAGTTTTCGATGCGCTCCTTAAAGAGTGGATAGATTATTCGGCGGATTATTACGGTATAGTGTTTCTCTACACGCCTCGCACGAAACATCCGAAAGTATCCGATTACCCGGCATATTATAACCAGATTGTGAATCCCGAGAAGTTTGCTGACGAGAGCGTGCTGGCCTTTCCGAACGGGACTACTATGTTGCGGTTGTACGCGATTTTTGCCGCGAATCAAAAAAATGTCGCTCCTTCCGACAAGGCGGCTTACGAGCAAGCCTGTTTGGAGGCTTTGCCTAATGATCGGTTGAAAGGGGAGTTTGTTGTTGACCGTTTTTTCTCACAATATCGTACTTACGAGGAGTATCTCGATGGGATGAATAAATTCGGGAAATATTGGCTATCACCTTCTTTAAAGACCCGTGCCGAGGCTGTCGGAACTAAACTATACCAAACCCGTTCCGGGGGGATAGCTGCTGATTTCACCTATCCGGATGTGCGGGGCAAGAATGTGTCCTTGTCCGATTTTAAGGGGAAGGTTGTGTTGATCGATGTATGGGCGACGTGGTGCGGGCCTTGTAAGCAAGAGATTCCTCATTTGAAAAAACTCGAGGAGGAGATGAAAGGAACCGATGTCGTTTTCTTGGGCGTATCGGTGGATGAAGCCAAAAATAAACAGAAATGGCTCGATTTTATTGAAAGCGAGAAATTAGGTGGTATTCAGGTGTTTGCCAACGGTTGGAGTAAGATAACCAAGGATTACCGTATTAACGGGATTCCTCGTTTTATCGTGATTGACCGTAAAGGAAACGTGGCGTCGTTCGATGCCCCTCGTCCCTCGAACCCGGCTTTGAAAAAGATGTTGGAAATGGAATTGAAAAAATGAGTCTATAAGGTCCATAAAGTCTATAAGGTCCGTAAGGTCGATGGATTCCTGCGGGACACTTTGCTTACGGCGGTGAAGCTGCCGATAAATATAGTCCGAAGGACATCTGTGACTTTACGGACTTTATAGACTTTACGGACTCATAAAAGTTTGATTATCATGAGAAGGATTGGTGTATTATTGGCACTTTTGTCGTGTTGTGCTTTTCTCTGTCCGGGACTTTGGGCGGGAGAGAAGGGGAAACGGCGTATTCAATCACGGGAGCAGAGTGTTTTCGCGGAAGTGAAGGGATTGGTCAGTCGCGACAAAATGCAGGAAGTCGGTTTGTATGAAGCGGTAGACGGGGGCGAGACTTTGATTAGCAAAACTCGTGTCGGTGCGAACGGTTGGTATGGTTTTGCCGTGGAGGTTGCCACTCCCGGTTTTTATACCGTGGGAGGGGAGAAAACGAGTGAGCGTATTCGTGTTTACTTGGAGGCAGGGATGAATGCGGAGGTCAATATTCTGGAGGATTCTCTCGTTATTACCTCTCGTAATTCTCCTGAAAACCTGTTGCTTGCCGAATGGGAAGGCTTGTTTGAGCCTGTCCGTCGTAGGGTGGATCACATGGATTATATTTTCTTTACTTATAAGGAATTATTCCCGTATTATATGGAATTTTTGCCTCAGGCCGAGGCTTTTAAGTCAAAGATTCATTGTCGGAATCGTTCGTTTGCAGAATTGTTAAAGCAGACTGTGGATTATGATGTTGAATATTTTGCCTTGCGCGCCTTGACCGCAATCAAGATTGATCGGGTGGTGAGGAAAGGGTGTCGGCCGACTTTGGATGAGTATCCGGTTTATTATAAAACTTTGGTAACGAAAGATAAATTGAAAAATGCGGATTTGCTGAAACAACCTTATGGGACCGATTATCTAGAAAAATATACAACCCTTGCGTTACAGCTGGAAAATCGAAAGAGTACGATTGCCGATCAATTGAGGTGGGTGCCTTGTGATTTGTTGAAGGCAGAAATTGTGTTGCGGCATGCCGGGCGGGCAAAGACGTACGAGAAATACGATGAGATTGTCACTTACTTTGCTCGTTATCTGACCACCGAGAGTCATCACCGGCGTATGGATGAACTCAGTGCAAAACTTTACGTGGGGAACAAGGGCGACAAGGCGGCAAATTTCACTTATCCCGACCGGAATGGTAAAATGGTTTCCTTGTCTGATTTCAAGGGAAAAATCGTGGTGGTTGATGTTTGGGCGACGTGGTGCGGACCTTGCCGGAAAGAGATTCCCGCTTTGATAAAATTGGAAAAAGAGATGCACGGGAAAGATGTCGTTTTCATCGGGGTTTCCGTGGACGAGAAGAAAGACCACCAAAAATGGCTGGAAGCTCTCGACAAGGAAGGTCTGGAAGGCGTACAACTTTTTGCCGACGGGTGGAGCCAGATTGTGAAGGATTACAAGATTAAAGGCATTCCCCGTTTTATGGTCTTCGACCGGGAAGGCAATGTGATTATGATAGACGCTCCCCGTCCTTCCGAACCGGCGTTGAAAGCGTTGCTGGAGAGGGAATTGGATAAATAGGAAAATAACTTAACAAGAAAATATCATGAAGAGGATAGTTATATTGTGTGGTATCGTTTTGTGTTTCATTCAACTGAACGCGCAAGAGAAAGGAGTACAGTTTCAAAACCTAACTTTTCAGGAGGCTTTGGATAAAGCGAAGGCGGAAAACAAATTGGTTTTCATGGATTGTTATACCAGTTGGTGTGGGCCCTGTAAACATATGTTGAACACGGTGTTCGTCTTGCCCGAGATGGGCGAATTTTTCAATGATCAGTTTATTAATGTCAAGTATGATATGGAGAAGGGGGAAGGGCCTCGGTTACGGGGAAAATTTCGTATCACCGCTTACCCCACCTTTTTGATTCTCCGTCCCGACGGCACTTTGCAACATCGTATCGTGGGTGCGCGAAAAGGGACGGATTTTCTGGAATGCGTGAAGCGGGGTGCGAAAGAGGAAACTTCCCAATTTTATTTGGACGAACTCTATCGGCAAGGGTATTTGAGCAAGGAACAACTTCCCTCTTATCGTGTAGCCTTGAAGGACGCGAAAAGAAATGCCGAACTGAAACATATCACCGAAGAAGAGTTTAAACAACTCTCTGACGCGGAGAGGTGTTTGTCCCAATACTGGTATCTTTACGACCAAGATGAGATCACCTTTGAGGATGAGAGATTTGCTTATTTGATAGCCCACAAGACTGAATTTGACAAACAGGTGGGGAAAGAGATCGTGGATAAGAGAATATATGATAGTTATTTTCAAAGATTGGCGGCTCTTAAAGCTAACGTTCCGGTTTCAGAGTCGGTTGCCTTGATAAAAAGACAGATTGCTTCCGTTGATTTCGAGAAAAAGGAGGAGATTGGTTTATCTCTTCGCTACGTGGAAGCCCGTAATAATCAGGATATCGATGTTTTGCTCGATATCATGGAAAAGAGTTTGCGGGATTTGCCTCGTGCTTTCCTGTGGCAGGCTCCTTTCTTGGATTTTATTGTTAAGGAAGGGAGCCGGAAACAGGTAGACCGCTATATAGGCATGGAGAATGAAATGGTTGAGGCGATGGATAATGAACCTTTGAAAAAGGCTGTAAAGGAAACATTCGCTAAATATCGTTCTGGTCGAATCGATAATTGATTTATATATGATAGGTATGAGAAAAATATTGATGATGTTATTGTTGTCCTTCACCTGCTGGGGTGTTACGCGGGCACAAGATACCTTGGCTGTCGTTTCGGGACGAGTGGAAGGGGAAAATCCGGTGATGTTGGTTATCCAACGGCAAATGGGGATGTCCCAACGATTACTGGAAGCTAAGGTGCAGGGGGATTATCGTGAATCCCTGACCGTCAAGGAGCCGATGATTGTTTCTCTTTCCTTGGGCAGGCAAACTGTTTCCAATACCGTTTTCTTGACACCGGGTGCAAAGCTCGAGGTGGATTTCTCTCGTGAGGATAAGTTCGGAGGTACACACGCCGGAATCAATAATTTGTTGTCACGCTTGTTTACCGACGAGTATCAACCGAAAACCTCCGGTTTGAAGGAGTACTCCCGGGGGTACGCGGAAGCATTGGTTCGTGCTTATCAAGGGCGCGTGGAACAAGTCGAAGCCTCCGGACTTTTGCCGGAAGAACAAAAAGTCGTGCAAGGGGTTGCCCAATACCAGTTGTTGCGAGATATGTATATGATGATTGATCTCTCGAAGGCTTTCGGGAAGGCTTTTGCCGCCCCGGAGGTTGATACCGATTACAGCGATCCTCTTTTGAATATCGATTGGCTACCCGAATTGGTGTTTGCCGGGGATTGGTTTCCCGTTTTTCAAGAATGGTTGTTTGCCCAAGTGCAAACCGGAAAGATCAAAATAGGTTCCCGCGAGAGCTATTTGAACGATATGGCTGCCGCTATAAAAAACGAGGAGTTGCGGGAAGCTTATTTGCTGGGAGCACTTTGGAGAGAAGTGCTGCGGGGAAACGTCAAAGACTTTGGGGAACGGCTGAAAAAAGCAACCGAAATTGTGAAGTCTAAAGGCGGGAAGGAGCGATTGAAGGCTTACGCCGAGCGGTTGGCCGAAAGTACTTATCCCGCCATGGAAGGTGTGGATTTGAGTGACTATGGATTCCCCAACGAAAAGGGGGATACCGTCTATCTGTCCGACTTCAAAGGCAGGTACGTCTTTATTGATCTTTGGTCTACCGGTTGTAATCCCTGCGTGGCGGAAATCGCCTATGTCAAACGTTTGGAGCAGCGTTTAGCTTCTCTTCCCTTGGCTTGGGTGTCTATTTCTTTGGATTCCAATGCAGATACATGGCGGGCTTTCATGAAACAAAAAGGCATGACCGGGGTACAATTATTGTGCACCCGCTCCCGTAAGCATCCTTTCATGCAACGTATGGCTGTCAATGGTATTCCCCGCTTCGTTATCTTGGATCCTGACGGAAGGGTTTGGGATGCTTCTTCCCGCCGCCCCTCTGATCCGGTGCTGGGGGAATTGTTGCTGAAGGAGTTGAAATAATAGGTGATATTAGATTATTTTTAATCGGGTAGTCGTATTCTTTGTTAGAGTGAAAAGCAGGGGCTGTTCAAAAATGAATTGACAGCCCCTGTTTTATTTCTTTGAGTATTTTACTTGGGATTATTTCCCGCGGATTGCGGTAATACCCGGTAATTCTTTTCCTTCGATGTATTCGAGCAATGCACCGCCTCCGGTGGATACGTAACTCACTTTGTCTGCAAGCCCGAATTGGTTGATGGCAGCCACGGAGTCACCGCCTCCGATGAGTGTGAAGGCGCCTTTGGCGGTAGCTTTCACGATGGCGTCAGCGATTGCTTTCGTTCCCACGGCGAATTTAGGCATTTCGAAAACTCCCACGGGACCGTTCCAAAGGATGGTTTTGGATTTCTCGATGATTTTCGAGAACGTGGCGATGGTTTCCGGACCGATGTCCAAACCTTCCCAGCCGTCGGGTATTTCCATGGAAGATACCAATTGTGTGTTGGCGTCGTTGCTGAAAGCATCGCCGGCGACAGTGTCGGTAGCTAACACGAGGTTTACACCTTTTTCTTTGGCAATTTTCATGATTTCAAGAGCCAAGTCGAGTTTGTCATCTTCGCAGATAGAGGTTCCGATATGACCGCCCAAGGCTTTCTTGAACGTGTAGGTCATTCCGCCACCGAGGATGAGGTTGTCGACCTTATCCATTAAGTTCATGATGATGTCGATCTTGGAAGATACTTTTGAACCACCCATGATAGCGGTGAACGGGCGAACGGGGTTGTGCATCACTCTGTCAACGCTTTCCAATTCTCCCTTCATCACGTAACCGAATAGTTTGTCATTCGGGAAGAACTTGGCGATAACGGCAGTAGAAGCATGAGCGCGGTGGGCGGTTCCGAATGCATCGTTGATCCACACGTCGCCAAGGGAAGCCAGTTTTTGAGCAAAGCCTTCGTCGCCTTTCTCCTCTTCTTTGTAGAAACGGAGGTTTTCCAACAAGAGTACTTCGCCGGGTTTTAGCGCGGCAGCCTGCTCTTTCGCGCTTTCGCCGATGCAGTCATCCGCGAATTTCACGGGAACACCCAGTAATTCTTCCAGATGTTTCAAGATATGTTTTAGTGAAAATTTGTCTTCGGGTCCGTTTTTCGGGCGTCCGAGGTGGGACATCAAGATGACGGAACCACCGCCTGCCAACACTTTTTTGATCGTGGGAACGGCTGCCCGCATGCGGGTATCGTCGGTGATCTCGAATTTGTCATTTAACGGCACGTTGAAGTCCACGCGGATAAGTGCCCGCTTGTTTTTAAAGTTGTAATTATCAATTGTCTGCATAGCAATTGTTATTTTAATGAATAGATTACTTAATTGACAGATAAAGATACGTATAAAATTATATCAAAATGAAAAAACAGGGACGAAAATTTGCATCAGTCAAGGAAAATGCAGATTTTTACCACCCGTATAAGATGTTACGGATTTGCAGGTAAAAAGGTTAGCCTGATGAATACCGGTCGTGTGTATTGATGCGCGAAGACAGTAGTCTGTAGCCGTTACGAAAATAATGCA
Organism: uncultured Butyricimonas sp.; assembly: GCF_959596855.1. Lineage (NCBI taxonomy): Bacteria > Pseudomonadati > Bacteroidota > Bacteroidia > Bacteroidales > Odoribacteraceae > Butyricimonas > uncultured Butyricimonas sp. Next base: position 82,754 of record NZ_CAUFYA010000005.1, on the reverse strand, counting down.
GTATGAGACGAAATGGCATTTTGTTGCTTATAGGTCTGTTTGTTTTCTTGATCTTGCAAGGGTGCCGGAGAAGCGAGAAAGCTAAAATGGAGGAGTTGTGTGACGAGTTGAAGAACTCTGTCATGATGACGCCTGTGTTTGATTCATTGGTTGAGTCTTCCGCGAAGTTGCCTAAGTTTCTGCGGGCAAAAGTGTTATTGGTGGCGGGAACGAATTATTCCATGAAGACGGAACAACTTAAAAAAGCGAAGGAGTATTTGCAGGAGGCAAACCGGATCGGGTCACGGGAGGTGAAGAACAGAGCAACTTTGGAACTGGTGCGACTGTACGGGACTCTTGTGTTGCGAGATGATTGCGTGGAAGAGGCGATTCATTTTATCGGCAGGGCAAATTCAAAGGTGGTGTTTGTACAGGAGGAAGAGGCGGAGTTCTATTTTTTAAAAGCACGGTTTTACAAGGCGATAGATATTGAACGGGCATTTGGCGCTATCGAGAAAGCGATAACTATGTACCGGGGGATGGGGGACACGAAGGAGGAGATTGAGATGTGGTGTTTTAAGGCAACGCTTTACGGGGTGTTGGAGGAGTTTGAAGAGCAATATGCTTGTTATGAAGAGGCTTATCGGTTGTTGGGAAAAGTGAGGTATAAAAAAGATGTGCGTCCCTTTTTCGAACAAATGGCGGCGAGCTTGAAGAGATTGGGACGTTACGATGAGGCGTTGCGTTTGTACGGGGCGGTTTTGAAAAATTTGCCGGATACGGCCGGTCTCGGGCGTTACGGGATACAGGTGGCTGAGGCTTATACCGGATTGGGAAGGCACGCGGAGGCTAGGGTAATATTGAAAGAGGCATTGAGAGAGGAAAAACGACCGGGGCTGCGTAATACGTTGTTGGGGCGAATTGCCGACTCTTTTTTGAAGGAGGAAACGCGTGATTCCGCCTTGGTTTATTTTAAGTCCGCGATAGATTTATATGATCAATATGCCCGGGAGAAAGGCTTAAGGACACCCAAAGTGAGTTTCAAAAACCATTTGAATTATGCCCGTTGTTTATGGGATAACGGGGAACAGGCGGAGGCTTTGGAGCATCTTGAACAAGTAAGTCGAAGAGAGGCGGAGACGCCGGAAAGTCTGCGGGCGCAGATGGACGTGTTGGAGCAGTTGTGCGAGTATTATGCACATCTGGAAGGAAAGGCGGAATTGCACGAGGCATTCCGTCGGCATGATTCGATAATGGATCTGTATCAAGTGTTGAACGAGGAGGGGCGTTACAGGAACGTGTTGCAGAATTACAAGAATCGGAAGTTGCTTCAAGAGATCGAGGCCATGAGTCAAAAGCAGGAGGAAACGAATTGGTGGTTGATATTCGCGTTGGTCGCGACGATAGGGGTGCTTGGCGTGCTCATGGTTTACACGTGGATTGTGTGGGTAAAAATTCGGAATAAAAAATGATATAATATATAGGTATGATGGATAAGCACGAGATGTTTATGCGGAAAGCTTTGGAAGAGGCCAAACTGGCGGAAGAAGAAGGGGAAATTCCCGTGGGTGCCGTGGTGGTATGCAAGGATCGGGTGATAGCACGGGCACATAATCAAACCGAACGGCTGAATGACGTGACGGCGCACGCCGAAATGTTGGCAATAACGTCGGCAACATCCATGTTAGGCGGAAAATATTTGAATGACTGTACGCTTTACGTGACTATGGAGCCTTGTGTGATGTGCGGTGGGGCGTTGGCGTGGGCGCAATTAGGCGAATTGGTTTACGGGGCTGCCGATCCGCACCGGGGATATGCCCGGCTCACTCCTTCGGTGTTGCACCCGAAGACGAAAGTCAGCGGAGGCGTGCTGGCGGAAGAGTGCGGGGATTTGGTGAAGGAGTTTTTTGCAAGAAAAAGAGAACGGTAGCCTGTGCGCATGCTAACGCTATTTATGATTTAAGATTTAAGATTTACTGATTCTGTGATTTCCGATCGGGTAATTTCATTTTCCATTTTCAATTTTCCATTTTCAATTGTTTTGTTGTACATTTACCAATTGAATTTGCAAAGACAATCGTAAATCTTAAATGGATTAGTTTCATGGGAAGTTTTGATATAAGAAACGGGAGCGTACCTGATGGTGAGAAGGAGCTGGAGAAAGCGTTACGGCCTCTGAGTTTCGGTGATTTTCGGGGACAGAAGAAAATTGTTGAGAACTTGGAGATTTTCGTGCAGGCTGCCAAGATGCGGGGTGAATCGCTTGATCATGTCCTGTTGCATGGACCTCCCGGGTTGGGAAAAACAACTCTGTCGGCAATTATTGCCAACGAGTTGGGTGTGGGGATAAAGATTACTTCCGGTCCGGTGTTGGATAAGCCGGGAGATTTGGCCGGGTTGCTGACCAATCTGGAACCGAATGACGTGTTGTTTATTGATGAAATTCATCGGTTGAGTCCGATCGTGGAGGAATATTTGTACTCGGCCATGGAGGATTTCAAGATCGATATCATGATTGATAAGGGGCCTGCGGCTCGTTCGGTGCAAATTCAATTGAGTCCGTTTACCCTGATTGGGGCGACAACTCGTAGCGGGTTGCTGACAGCCCCGTTAAGGGCTCGTTTCGGGATTAACAGTCATCTGGAGTATTATGATCTGGACGTGTTGACCGGAATCGTGGAGCGCTCTGCCGCCATATTGAGGACAAAGATCACGAGTCAGGCATCCAAAGAAATCGCAACCCGTAGCCGGGGTACGCCTCGTATAGCGAACGCTTTGTTACGTCGGGTGCGTGACTTCGCGATGGTGAAAGGGAACGGGGTGGTGGATCACGAGATTACCACGTATGCTTTGGAAGCGTTGAATATCGATAAGTTCGGGTTGGACGATATGGATAATAAGATATTGTTGACGATTATCGATAAATTCAAGGGAGGTCCCGTGGGATTGACCACGATTGCCACGGCGGTGAGTGAAGATCCGGGTACATTGGAAGAGGTGTACGAGCCATTTTTGATCAAGGAAGGATTTTTGAAGCGGACACCCAGAGGTAGAGAGGTCACGGATTTGGCTTATAAGCATTTAAGAAAAGATAGAAGGAAAGATGATTGGCAAGCAACACTTTTTTAAGTGTAAGTTGTTGAACCGTTGAGTGTTTTTAGAAGTTTCACAAATGTTAAATGTTAAGTACGAGTGCTGAAAATGGCGTTGTTTTATGAATTTGATAAAAATTGATAGAATGTCAAATAGTTATAGTTTAGTTAAATTTTATTAAGCGTGCTAATTGTTAAAATCGAATTGTTAAATTTGCATGTATGAGAAAGCAACAGATAATCATATTAGGGATTGTGTTTGGCATTTCTTTGCTGGGGTTGGTTATTCTCCAAGCGAGTTACTTCCAGACGGCTTACGATGTGAAAAGAGAGCAATTCTTTTTCACGGTGAACCGTGCCATGGATGAAGTCGTCGATTATATCCGCCAGAAAGAAGAGTCGGGGAGATTTGTGCAGGATCAGAATTTGTTGCAGGCAAAAAAGTCGGGACTCGTGCTGAATGCACCCATGTATATCGATCCCAAGCGTTTGGTGGCGTCAAAGAATGATGTCGCGTTGATGTTGGGGTCAACTTTAGTTTCGGTGGACGACGATTCTGACGTGCAGGATATAAGCGATTTCGTGGGAAGTAAGTTTAAAGAGGATAATCTGGAAACTTCTATTTTGAAATTGCGGCAAGCGCTTAAGGAACGCACGGGAGAAGATTACAAATTAGTGCCCGAGGGGAAAGAGGATAAACATCAGATTGAAGGTCGGGTGGATTTGGACAACCTGTACGGTTTTATCGGTAATACGTTGAAAGATGCGGGTGTGCGCTCCCGTTTCGAGTTCGGTATAAAAGAGAATGGTAAGTTTATATTGAGTTCCGCCAATTTTTTGAGTCAGGCGTCCGATGTCACTTTTAACCGGAAGATATTCCCGGGTGAGGTAAATTCTGCCGTGTTGTACTTGAAATTCCCGGATGCTTCTTCCGACACGGCGGGTTCGCTCTGGATGATATTGCCGGGATTGATTATCACGATCGTGATTGTCTTTTGTGGGGTGTTCTGCCTAATTGTCATTGTACGGCAGAAAAAGTTGTCAGTGATCAAGAATGATTTTATTAATAATATGACACACGAGTTCAAAACGCCGATTGCCACGATCTCTTTAGCATCCCAGATGTTGAAAGACGGTGCGGTGACGAATACTCCGGATTCGGTCGATAGGATAGCGACGATTATCCGCGACGAGAGCAAGCGTCTGACCTTCCAAGTCGAGCGTGTGTTACAGACCGCTTTATTCACGGAAACCCGGATGAAGCTGAAGTTGAAGAATATTAATATGAATCAACTGATAGAGGATTTGTTGCCTAAATTCAGTTTGCGCGTGGAAGATAAAGGCGGAAAGTTTTCGGCTTATTTGGAGGCGGAGCAGGATGAGGTGCTGGCGGATGAGGTACATGTAACAAACGTGATTTCCAATTTGGTGGATAACGCTATTAAATATTGTGTAAAACCACCGGAAATTACCATCTATACACGTAATAAAGATAAAGAAATTGTAATAAGTGTGATCGATAATGGCATAGGAATTGCTAAGAAAGATCAGAAGCTAATCTTCGAACGATTCTACCGGGTGTCAACAGGAAATTTGCATGACGTGAAAGGTTTCGGCTTGGGACTGTCATACGTGAAGAAAATTGTTGAGGCTCACGGTGGAAGGATTGATGTGGAAAGTTCCCCGGAAAAGGGTAGCTGTTTTGATATTATTTTACCATTAACTGTAAAAAAGCAAAAGATAAAGAGAACTTTATTTTTCTAATTTCGTATATTTTTTCAGACAAATTAGAAAAGAGAATAATGAAAATCAACACGAATTATTAAAAACAACATAGCTATGGATGAGAAAATTAAAATTTTATTGGCAGAGGATGACACCAATCTGGGTATGCTTCTTAAAGAGTATTTAAGAGCTAAAGGTTTTGAAACTATTTTATGTGAGGATGGAGAAATTGCGTATGAAACGTTCTTGAACGAACCGTTTGATATTTGCATTTTCGACGTGATGATGCCTAAAAAAGATGGATTTACATTAGCGAAAGAAGTAAGGCAGATTAATAGCGAAATTCCAATTATTTTCTTGACAGCTAAATCAATGAAAGAGGACGTGTTGGAAGGATTCAAACTGGGTGCCGACGATTATATGAGCAAACCTTTCAGTATGGAAGAGTTGTTGCTTCGTATCGAGGCCGTGTTGAGAAGATCAACCGGGTTGAAACCTGAAGACGAGCAGGAAATCTTTAAAATTGGTAAATTGACCTTCAATTCCAAGAAACAAACTTTGTTTGACGGCGAAGAAGAACAAAAGCTGACTACAAAAGAATCAGAGTTGCTCCGTTTATTGTGCTTGAATGTAAATAAAGTGCTGGAGAGAAACTATGCTTTGAAAAATATCTGGGCTGATGACAATTACTTTAATGCCAGAAGTATGGATGTTTATATCACGAAATTGCGTAAGCATTTGAAGAAAGATCCGTCAGTGGAGATTATCAATGTTCACGGAAAAGGATATAAATTGATTCTTTGATGATATTAAGAAGGGTTCTTGAGGAACCCTTTTTAAGTTACAGGTTGACAGGTTGCAGGTTACAAGTTCGAGAAAAAACTTGTGGTTTGCAACCTGTTAATTTGTGACTATTTTTTACCTTTGTAGGGAATGTATAATATGGCTACCGGGGTAGCGTTAATTTTAAATAAGATGAAAATAGGGATAGCATGTGACCACGCGGGTTACGAGTACAAAGAGAGATTAGTGAAGTATCTTCGGGAGAAAGGATATGAAGTAAAAGATTACGGGACACACTCCACCGAGAGTATGGATTACCCGGATACGGCACACCCGTTGGCTTTTGCCGTGGAAGCGGGAGAACACGAGAAAGGAATCGTGTTGTGCGGAAGTGGTAACGGTATTTCCATGACCGTGAACAAGCATCAGGGAATCCGTTGCGCTTTATGCTGGAACACGGAACTTGCCGCTTTGGCACGCCAGCATAATAACGCTAACGTGGTGAGTATCCCCGCCCGCTTTATCGCTTACGAGGAAGCACAGGCGATAATAGATACATTTCTTGCTACCGGTTTTGAAGGCGGTCGCCACCAGAGGAGGATAGAGAAGATTCCGGTGAAGTAATTTGTGATTTTAGATTTACGATTTATGATTCAAGTATTTCCTTCAATCATAAATCGTAAATCTAAAATCATAAATCATTAAATTCTGCACATATCCACCGGTGTTTCCTTTTGGGCATCGGTGACGGCGAGGGTAGTCATATAAACGATGTCCCTTACGCTGCATCCCATTTGTAAGATATGCACGGGTTTGTTCAAGCCCAATAGCACGGGACCGATGATCTCGTTGTTGCCGAGTTCTTGCAGTACGCCCAAGGCGATGCTACCGGAACTGAGGTTCGGGAAAATAATGGTGTTTACATCCTTGTCTGCTAACGGGGAGAAGGGGTAGCGGGCTTGTCGCAGCTCTTTGTTGAAGGCAACGGAAGCGGACATCTCCCCGTCCACGAGTATCTCCGGGTATTTGCGTTGCAGGACTTCCACGGCTTCTTGTATCTGTGCCGGGCTTCCCAGTTTGTACTCGCCGAAGTTAGAATAGGAGGTGAGTGCCACCACGGGTTCCACGTTGAATTGTTTCACCGCCTCGTAAGTCAGGACGGTTACACATTCCAGCGTGTCGGCTGATGGGTGACTGTTTACCGTGGTATCAGCCAGAAAATAGGTTCCTTTTTTGTTCGTGACGATATGCATACCCACGGCATATTTGCAGCAAGCCCGTAACCCGATGATATCCTTTGCTGCGCGAAGCACGTCATGATAGTCGGAATGAACACCGGAAATAAAGCCGTCGGCATCACCGGATTCCACCATCATGAGTCCGATGAAGTTCGGGTTTTTCATGCCTGTTCTGGCTTGTTCCAGAGTCACTCCTTTGCGTTGTCTTTTCTCGTAGTAAAGCTGGGTGTAACGGGTTATTCTTTCGGTTTCCCGGGCGGGATCGAATATCGTGAATTCCGGCAGTTCCAGTTTGTATTGCTTTTGCAGGGCTTTGATCTCTTCGCGGGAGCCGATGAGTATCGGGTGTGCTATCTGTTCGGAGAGGATTTCCTGTACCGCCATGAGGGTTTTGATGTCGGCACCTTCCGCGAAAACAATGCGTTTGGGATTTGTTTTTGCCTTGCGTGTCATTCTCCGCATCAAACGTTCGTCCTGTCCCATTCTCTTTTCCAGTTGATCCTGATAGGTTTCCCAGTCGGTGATTTCCTTGCGTGCAACACCCGATTCGATGGCGGCTTTTGCCACGGCGGGTGCAATCCGGCTGATAAGACGGCCGTCCAAAGGCTTCGGGATGATGTAATTCCTGTCGAATGCCAGTGAAGGATCGTTGTACGCCATTTTCACGTTCTCGGGCACGGGTTCTTTGGTCAGTTTTGCCAGTGCGTAAGTGGCAGCTAATTTCATCTCCTCGTTGATTCCCCGGGCTTGCACGTCGAGTGCACCCCGGAAGATATACGGGAAGCCGAGTACGTTGTTGATCTGGTTCGGGTAGTCCGAACGTCCGGTGGCGAAAATGATATCGGGGCGGCTGTGAATGGCTTTCTCGTAGCTGATTTCCGGATTCGGGTTTGCCAAGGCGAAGACGATCGGGTCTTTTGCCATGCTTTGGATCATTTCCTCTGACAGAATATCTGCCACGGAAAGTCCAAGGAACATGTCAGCCCCGACGAGAGCCTCTTGCAATGTGCGTGCGGAAGTTTCCACGGCGAATTCTTCTTTCTCTGCATTGAGTCCCGCCCTGCCGGAGTAGATGACTCCTTTGCTGTCGCACATGAGCATGTTCTCTTTCTTTACCCCGAGAGCTTTGTACAGGCGGGCACACGAGATTGCCGCAGCTCCGGCGCCATTGACAACCACGCGGACGGTGTCTATCTTTTTGCCGTTCAGTTCAAGCGCGTTGAGTAGGCCGGCAGCCGAGATGATTGCCGTGCCGTGTTGGTCGTCGTGCATCACGGGGATATCCAGTTCCTCTTTCAGGCGGCGTTCGATCTCGAAACACTCGGGAGCTTTGATGTCTTCCAAGTTGATTCCACCGAAGGTCGGGGCAATCATTTTGACCGTTTCGATGAATTTGTCAACGTCTTTCGTGTCTACCTCGATATCGAATACATCGATGTCGGCGAATATTTTAAATAGCAGGCCTTTTCCTTCCATAACGGGTTTACCGGAGAGGGCTCCGATATCCCCCAAGCCGAGTACGGCGGTTCCGTTGGAAATGACTGCCACGAGATTACTTTTGGCGGTATATTTGTAAGCGTCGGTCTGGTTCTTCTGGATTTCCAGACAGGGTTCGGCTACCCCCGGAGAATAGGCTAATGAAAGGTCATATTGAGTGCTATGTGGCTTAGTGGGAATGACTTCTATCTTTCCCGGTCGTCCCATGGCATGGTAATGCAAGGCTTGTTTTTTGTCCATTTTGTTCATGTTGTTGCTTGTTTTAATAAACTGTAAAACTATTTAGACTTAATACAAATAACAAGGTGCTGAGTGTTAATAAAAAGTTAAAGTTTAAATATTAATCGAGGTTAAAAGAAGTTATTATTAATTTAGCAAATTGTAAACTAGGCAGGCTAGATGATGGGTAAAATTGGTGGTATATTGTTGGTGATGATTTGTTTGATGTGGTGTTGTAATACCCGCAAAACTGTCATGGAGTTGAATTTGGTCGGTACTTCCGGGATGAAACCGGAGTTAGTGATGAACGGAAGCGAGCGTGTGATAGACGTGAACGAGATGGGGTATGCCAAATTGGTCATGCAAGAGGGCGAAAACGGGTATGCCACTTTGAGGTACGGGAAAGACCGGATTCCTTTATTTATAGAGGATGGGAAATCATTGGTCGTTTATGTGTACGGTGACCACGCGAAAGGAAATACGCGTTTCGAGGGCACCGGGGCTTCCAAAACAATTTATTTGAACAGTCTGGAATCGAGGAATAAGTCCTTCGAGTACGAGTTGGATGGGGAAGAGTTTTTGCAACAACTGAAGGAGCATGTGGCAGAACAGATTTATTATCTGGATACGATGGAGTTTGACGAGGCTTTCAAGGAAATGGAGCGTAACCGGATAAAATTTTCGGCTTACACGGTGTTGGAAAATTATCCGTTGTATCACGCGTGGAGCACGGGGAATAAGGATTATCAACTCGATACGTCCTATCTTGACAGTGTCAAAGGGTTTATAAAGGAAGACGAGAAATTGTTGGTATTGAAAGAATACCAAGAGGGTATGGCTTCTTTGGTTTCGGTAATCAGCACCTCCCGGTTGAAGGAGTATGACGCTTACAAACGGGTGACGGCACAATTCGATTACGTGATTCACAATCTGACAAACAGTACGTTGATAGAATTTCTGATCGATCATTACGCTTATAATTATTTGTTGGGTGCGGGAGTGGACGAACACATGGGAACGATCTTGAGAACGTATGACACGTACGTGAAAGACGTGAAGATGCGGAAGCGTTTCTATGACGGGTACGAGCGATGTATGAAGATCGTGTCCGGTAGGCCGGCTATGAATTTCGTGTTCACGGATATGGCGGGGCAGGCTTTCAGACTGGATGATTTCCGGGGGAAATATCTCTTTATCAACGTGTGGGCGACATGGGGAGTACCCTGTCGGGCGGAAAATGTTTATTGGGAGAAGTTGGAAAAAGAGTTCGAGAACGAGAATATCGTGTTTATTGCCGTTGCCTGTGATAAAGACCGTGCCATGTGGGAGAAACGGGTACGGGAGAATCCGAAGGGCGAGGTGCAATTGTACATGGGAAGCGATCGTTCCTTTATGGACTTTTACATGATACGGGGGATCCCGCGGTTTATACTGATCAGTCCCGACGGGCGGATTATCGATTCGGATATGTCCCGTCCATCGAATCCCGAAACGGCGAAGGTATTGCGCGCTTATCTGAAAAGTAGCAAGTGATTTTTATTTGAACCACTGGGTCACATCCTCGTTTTTCAGGATGTGGATGATAGTTTTGCCGTCGGCCGTGTAATTCGGGTGTCGGCAAGAGAAGAGGTTGTCAAAAAGATCACTCATTTCTTGTCTGTCCAGCGGGGTGTTATAGTCCAGTGCGGCGGCTTTTGCCAAAGAGAGGGCGATTCGTTCCCGCATCTTGTCCCGGATGGAACCTTCCGTGTTCTTGTAATGCTCGATCAGGCTCATCAGAACTTCTTTCCCTCGTGAGGTCGATAAGTCGGGAGGTGTAGAATATATGGCATAACAATTTTTCCCGAATTCTCCCAGCTCGAATCCTAAAAGCATGAGATCGTCGAGAATGTCTTTCACGAGCATGAAATCTTCTGCCGATAATTCCAGTGTTTCGGGAAACAGGCTTTTCTGTCCTCCTGCGGCTTGGTGGGACAATGTTTCCTTGTAACGCTCGAACAGGATGCGTTCGTGTGCCCGTTTCTGATCGATAAACATGAGGCCGGAATGAACGGGGGTCACGATGTAACGACCTTTCATTTGCACGAATGAGATGACGCCCTCGTGCTCTTCCTGTTTTTCCGCCATTTCCGGGATTTCGGTTTGGATTTCTTCCTGTTTATCCTCCAGTCCGGCAAAGAGGGCGTCCCAATTAGCGGGCACCTGTTCTTTGCGGTGGTGCTCGTACTCCCGTTGGCTACCGCCCCCGCTGCTTCCGCTCGTTCTCGCTTTTTGTTCGAAATCCGAATCCTCTTTTGAAATGGAGGTGGAGTAGTTAAACGGGTTATAGTTCGGGTTATAGCTTACTTTCGGTACTTTCGGCACGATTGGGGTGTCGGGTAGCACGAAGTCCACTTTGTCCGCCGTGTCAAAATCGATGGTCGGGATCACGTTGAATTTTCCCAATGCTTCCTTGACACTGGCAAGGATAATCTGGAAAATAGCACTCTCGTCCTGAAATTTAATTTCGGTTTTGGTCGGGTGTATATTGACGTCTATAATAGACGGGTCTACCGTGAAATACAAGAAATACGAGGGGATCATGTCTGCGCTGATCAGTCCTGCGTAGGCCTCCGTGAGTGCCTTGTGGAAGAAGTTGTGCTTCATGAAGCGGTCGTTCACGAAAAAATATTGTTCCCCGTAAGTTTTACGGGCATGCTGCGGCACGCAGATAAAACCGTTGATGGTGACAATACCGGTTTCGCAATTCACGGAGAGTAGTTTGGAATTGATCGCCTTGCCGAAGGCGTTCACGATACGTTGCCGTAGTCCGGATGCGGGAAGATTATATATTTCATTCCCGTTGTTTGTCAAGGTAAATGCCACTTCGGGTGTGGCAAGGGCTACCCGCAGAAATTCGGTCGTGATGTTACGCAATTCGGTGTTGTCCGATTTCAGAAATTTCCGGCGGGCGGGGATCGTGTAAAACAAGTTTTTCACGAGCATATTCGTTCCGCGGGGACAACTGATGCTTTCCTGATTCTTTAACTCGGAATCGGCGACAAAAAGATAAGTTCCCAGCTCGTCTTCTTCCCGACGGGTACGTAATTCCACTTCTGCCACCGAAGCGATAGAGGCAAGGGCTTCTCCGCGGAACCCCATGGTGCGTATGTTAAATAAGTCTTGGGCGCAAGAGATTTTGGAGGTGGCGTGTCGTTCGAATGCCATACGGGAATCTCTCGGCGACATTCCTTTCCCGTCGTCGATGATTTGAATGAATCCTTTTCCCGCGTTCTTTAATATTACCTGAACCTTTGTCGCTCCCGCGTCAATGGAATTTTCCATCAATTCTTTCACGACGGAAGCCGGACGTTGCACGACTTCTCCCGCGGCAATCTGGTTTGCCACTGAATCGGGTAATAATTGAATAACATCTGCCATACCTGCGCTCCTAGAAGAATTTCATGATTACATCCAACTTGTAGGTCACCAGATAAAAAGCAACCATGAGCAGGATAATTAATATGAGAAACAAACGTGTGGAGTATCCTAATCCAGCCTTTGGACGTGTAGCTCTCTTTTTATTAAATTCCCGTTGTAATCCGGCACGCACGTCGGGGACGTATTCCGTTCCGTTTTCAGCGAGCTCCAGTTCGGCACGGATACGTTTCTCCCGTTCTTTACGGGCTTCCGCTTCGGGGTCCCAGTAACGGGGTTTCAGATTGAAGCGTCTGTATTCCGGTTGTTTAAATAGTCCCATGGTTCATTCTCCTCTTTAATTGTTTATTTTTTCGTTTGCTTGGCGGATTTCCCGAAACTGCGGGCAACCCACTTGGGTACGATAAACGCTCCTATAAACAGGTAAGGGTAGTAGCTGATGAGTCTCCAGAGAATGGCCATCGCGATGGCAACTCCCGCACTCGGTAGAAATTCCCCGAGATACTTGGAGAAAACAAATTCCGCGAAACCACTACCTCCCGGTGTAGGGCTGACCAACATCATGATCCACATGACAAGTTGTCGTGCAAAGATAAGAAAATGTTGCGCCCAATCATAGCGTCCGAACCAAAAAGCTACAAGAATGGCGTTCACAACCCAGTAACGGGCAGTCCACGAGAAGAATGTAGCCCCGAAGGTTTTTAACCAGAAGGAGAAGGGCATCTTCCGCAATTCACGGGAATTACGAATAATGTCGGTTCCCGCCTCGTTGGCATCGTGACGCCATTTGCGAAGAATCCGCCATTTGAATAATTTCATGATCAACCATTTGAGGCCCCGGGGATTTTTGAATAACCCGTAACTCAATATGAGGAGGTAGGCTAATTTCACCCCGTAACCGATGGCCGCGAAAGCGATCAAGCTGTCCGCGACCGCCTTGGTCGTGTCGGGCATATACCACAAGGCTTGGTGGTTCACGCATAAAAGGATGATCGGGAACATGATGATAAAGTACAGTTCGTCGAGAAAGGAGGTTGCCATGACCATTGCCGAGCTTTTCCCGACGCCGATACCTTCCTTGTGCACGAAGAGGATGGCGAGGCTGGTTCCCCCGATGGCAGAGGGGGTGACCGCCGAGGTAAATTCCCACAGGAAGATGATGCGGAGTGATTGTATCCACGTGAGTTTATCGCCCGAAAGTACTTTGATTCGTACCACGTACCCGAAATCCCGGATTGCCATGCAGAGCACAGCCACGAACAGCCAGAACACGGTGTTCCACGTGAAGGTGATCATGTCGAATGCTTTCGGGTCGAATTCCCGGTATAGCATGTAGGATACCACCGCCAAGCCGATGACGATGGGGTATATGATCTTGTAAGGCCTGATTTTCTTTGTTAGTTTCCGGTTCTCCTCCGTGCTCTCCTGTGCCATAACTTCGTTCGTTTATTTTTGGCTAAATTACGAAATTGTATTTTACGCGGCAAGCGTATTTGTTCTTTTCGTCAGATCTTCATGGTAACGTTTGTTTACAGCCCGATGGATAAAGTACATGTAGGGTAAACCGAGATTGGTTTCCAGAAGTGAATTTACTACAATGGTCATGAAGCTGGGATTGCGTATACCCGTTACCAGAAGCACGAACTCCCATGCGAATTGCACTAGAATGCCAATGGCGAGTATCCAGACGATGTTGATTTTTTGGCTTTCGTCTTTGGTCTTTATGTTATGTATGCAGAGTATGGCGTAGCCGACAAATAGGATTAATGCCATAATACCGTGATACGCTCCGGTTCCCCGCGATATGGATATCGGGGCGAACCCGCCCCCGAAGTTCTGGCTGAGAAGCGAGCAGGTGAACCATGAGGCGATGATGAGTATCGACCATTCGAGAGCCCTTTTATCCCGGTCGAGCCAAAGCCAGATCCACACGAAGTTCGTGAAACCGTAACTCATGCTTAACCAGAGCAAAAACCAAAAGGGATCAGCCCCTTCTACCGAACGGGTACCCAAATAAAGATAGAAATAGCCATAATCGACTATAAAATAGAGCACTCCGGCAAGTAACCCCACGATAATGGCAAGGTATCTTTTGGTGTAAACAAGGATTGCACCCAAGAAAAGCAGGAAAGCGAAGTCCAGATACATGTAGAGAGCGTTCATCGAACGTGCTGCAATAACTTCCATTTTGTTGTTGTTTTAGGTTTTACGGGAAATAATTGCAGCATATTCTGTGCCAATTTTAGATTCAGACAGGTCGATATGTCTATACGGGTGATTGGGAAGCAGATGCGCGAGGAGTTATGTATTATAAGAATGCACGGGAGAAACTGAAAAGTATTGTGTGTGGGGTTTCTCCCGTGCGAGGATCGGCGTTTAACTAAACCAAAAAATCATGGCTTATGAAGTCACAAATATAAGAATTAAATTTGAAAACAAGATAAGAATATTCTCAATTATATGCTGTGCGGCTTGATTTGCGACAAGATAGTGCTATCTCGCGTCATTACCGCGATACCCGGGGATACAATAATTCCGAGAAAAGATGTTTGTATCATTTGTTCCTGTTACGATTGTTAATTTTCATGATTCCATTGTTGGAAACGGATGCTTTTATTATGATATGGAATTTTGTGTAGAGTTAGGCTATGGTGACTTTGATTGGAAGATAATGGATGAACTCTGATTCTTGATTTTAGGATGTCATTTTATTACAGTGGTTTACGATAAAGTAGAAAAAAATAACAACAATTTGTTACAACCGAAAGAATTAATACTTATATTTGTAGTGCTCGAATGAAATAAAGAACGCTAGTTGCATAAGAAGGGTTAGCCTCCGGTATGCTATTAGCGTTCTTTTTTTATTTCATCGAGCAAACGATTTAAGAAAAGAGACCGGAGGCTCTTTACAAGTAAGAGCATACGTTACATATAAAGATATTGTTACAATTTCCGTGACAATTTTTTGAAAATTTCAGTTTATAGGGGTAGGGCCGTGATGGTGACCTGCCCCATTTTTTATTTATCGCTTTTGGTATTCAGTTATCGTATTATGTGTGATCTTGGCGGCAGTGTACCCGTTAGGTGTACCGAGGATAGCATGGGTGATAATAACACGGTGCTTTTGTTCGTGTTGGAGTATTTGGGGAAGGTGTCGATTTCGCCGGAAGATGAGTTCGAGAGTTACGAACAATTGCAGGTTATGGCGAAGAAGATTAGGAAGAGGTTGATCGGGAATGCGGGTAGAGGAAACGTGTTGTTGAGATGTTTGGATTGTGCGTCGATAGAGATAGAGCCGGAATGGAATATCGCAGGGGCGTATAATGATTGGTCAGTGGTGTTTAGTTTTGAATGTTAAATTATTGTCGTGCAAAAGTTTTGCTATTGTTTTGCGAGTTTTTTTCGCGTACCTTTGTATAATAAATTAATATAATGCATTTTGTAATATGACAAATTTCCCATTTAATGAACGTAAAGCTTTAGCGGCGGTGCTGTTTGTTATTCAACAGTTGGGGGGAAGTGTAGGCAAGCATAAACTTGCTAAAATTTTGTATTTTGCGGATAGAAAACATCTAGTGAAGTATATGAGACCAATTTTTGGGGATGATTATATCGTCATGCCATATGGTCCGGTACCTTCTAGGGTATACGATGGGGTAAAAGGAGAAGGTGATGTTGTTTCTTTTCACGAGGCATTGAACGTGAAAAATAATATCGTGTTTGCGACGGAGCAAGCTGATATGGATGTATTGTCTCAGTCTGATATTGAGTGTTTGCAGGCTTCAGTGGCGGAGAACGGTAAGTTGTCTTTTCAGGAATTGGTAGAAAAATCGCATCAATTTGCTTATAAAAATGCGGACGGGAGAGTTATTTCAGTTCTTGATATGGCAAAGGAGGAAGGAGCTAGTGATGAAGTAATTGCTTATATTGAAGACGTGATGTCGGATTATCAGTTAATGACTTCTTTGTAATGCCTACATTAGGGGATCTTTTATCGGAATTTAGTGATATTCGGGCTCCAAAGATGTTTGTCGAGCCAGGGGTAGTGTTCAAGATATTTGATAGGAAGACAACGCCTCCCAAGTGGAAACGGCATGTAATTGTAGGTGTTTGCGAGGATGAAATACTCGTGGGAACGGTCAGAATAAATTCTACTATGAATGTGAACGTATACCGGGAACAGGAAAAACAATATCGCTGTTTAAAGTTGAAAAAGGAGGTTTATAGTTTTTTGGATTACGATTCGGTAATTGATTGTAATAATTTAATTCCGTCTAATTTAAATGGAGTAAAAAAACATTTTTGTGCAAGTCCGAGTTGTGTTTTAGGAAAATTACGTGTGGAAGATGTGGAAGAAATAAAATTGCGAATGGTTGATGCTCCAACTATATCTAAAGCAGATAAGATAAAGTTCGGCATTATACAAAAATGATTTTAAGATGATTGCTTTTTTATTGATATTATTCGGGGTTGTTATGCTGACGGTCGGTTTCGGATCAGCGATAAGGAGGCCTTTAAAGCAATCGAGAGAGAATGATTCTGGTATGTCGGAATTGGAGGCGTGGAAGTGTCTTGAAAAACGTTTTGGAATGGAGAGAGCGAGGGAGATTATGGAGGTGGAGAGATGGCGATATCGGGAATGGAATAAGGATATGAAGTGCTTGAAATGGGTGTTTGACACGAAAACGGGAGAATGGAATTTACAACCTAAGTAATATATAAGAAGCGGGAATTTTTAATTTAGTTGTAATCTCTTTGATTGATCTTTCGGCAAGAATGTATTTTTTTTCTTTGGTTTTACACGCTTTGAATCCTCGTTCTATTTTTTGGATTCAGATGATGTACGACGCATGTTTTGGAGAGTTTATTGCGGCAATGGTTTATTATAATCAATGTCGTGATATCCATGAGAATAAAATGTTTATGCATAAATTGTGTGCGGTAATGTACCCGTTGAAACCGTGGGATCCGGATAACATCCGTTTTGAAGATTTCGAAAGTCTACCATTTGAAGAATGCTTGACTTACTTGAACACGGAACATGTTTCTTTTGACGAGGTCCCGGGAGAATATAGCGGAGGAACGGCAGGAATTTTCTTCACGTTCACGATTGACATCCCTGTAAACTTGGAGTACGATGAATCAGACTGGAATTGATATATCCCCGACGATTGAAGCATGGGCAGAAATAACCATGAAGGTACTATTGCAGCGGATGGACACGTTTGGGTGGGGAAAGGAGGCAAAACATCTGCGAGATAGTTTAGAAAAAGGAAAACTTTCTTTGCACGCTTCCGGTGATGATAAGTTTTGGCTTGCTATGATGTTTAACTTGTACGGGCGTTTTGTTGATATGGGAGTCGGGAAAGATGTTTCACGATCAGACGTCAGTTTGGAAATAAATCAAAGAACTGGTAGTTTGCAGACCGTAAGGCAATCTAAACAATGGCTATCCGGGTATTGGTGGGCGCAAGTTCAACGACTGAAAGAAATTGTTAGAGATAAATATTCATCTTTAACAGCAATCACGATAACGGACGAGATTTCTAACTTGATGGGTAACTCTAAAACGACACGAGGTTTCAAGTATGCCGTAACTCAATCTCAACGTAACGCTCGAAATTATGCTCGACGACGAGCATTGCCTGGAAGCTGGACAAATAACCATAAAACGTGGAAACCGTATTAATAATTTGATGAAACATTTGTTCAATGAACAAATGTAGTTATATTTGTATCATTAACCACTGGGCGACCCCTAGAATAAAATGACATGAAAGGAATTGAATTATTACCATGGTTGACGGAAGAACAAAAAGAATTGTTGAAAACGTCTAATATGCAATACAAGAGATACGGTCGTATCTTTATAAGTATCGTGGGGTTTGAAAACAACACGGTAATGGTGAAAGTTGCCCAAAAAGAGAATGATATTCCAAAATATTTATCGGTTAAGGAATTGCGAGAACGGGTAAAGGGCGTTTTCGATGGGGTGTTGCCTGATGGGATGAAATTGTATATTGGAGCGGTTCCTTACACCCCGGATAATATGCCGGGTGTTACCGTGGAATGGATAAAGGAGCAACAAGCAAAGTTTGGATTAACGGATTCGGATCTTGCTAAAAGCGTGAACATCGATAATGCGAATCTACATAGGATCTTTAATCAACGAGGGTTGACAAAGATTCACAAGGCATTGTTTTACTATTTCTTTCGTGCTTACGAGTTGCAGGGAGTGGAAATACCTAAAGAATAAATCAACCATGAAAACCGAGACGAAAAAAGGATTGCAAACACTGGTAATCGTTGTCATAGCTTTAGTTATGAGGTGTCGGGAATAAAAAAAAACAACAGTATGGAAATGGTAATGAACACGGCAAAAGAGTCCCAGAGTATGAAGAAACAACTGGCTGATCTGTTGGTGGCAATTTCATGGGCTGATTTGTCCCGGACTTATTTCGGGAAGTCAAGTTCATGGTTATATCAACGAATAAACGGGAATAAAGTACATGGTAAACCTGCTAAATTTACGACACAGGAGTTAGAGAAATTGAGACATGCGTTAAGGGAGATTAGTCAAAGTATAGCGGGAATTGTTTTGTAAGAAGCAAAGACTTTTTAGCTGTTCGTGAAACGACGGAAACAAGAAATAAATAAAAAAGCAATTAACTGATGATGAGTCTGTTAATTGCTTTTTTGTGGAGAATATCGGAATCGAACCGACGACCTTTTGAATGCCATTCAAACGCTCTAGCCAACTGAGCTAATTCCCCGTTTGCGGATGCAAATATAGATAAATTATTGAAAATAGAAAATTCTTGGCTATGAATTTTCCGGGTGGTGAAGTAAACTATTGATTTACATTTGGTTTATTCCGCCTAATGTCGTGATGCAAATGGGTAATACTTGAGTTGTAATGCGGTTGTGCGTTTGTTGTATACACAGTGTAGAGATGCTTCGGGGTATATCTATGGCGAATCAATAACGGTAGAACATCGAATGAAGGAGCCTACTTTAGGGGAAAGATTACCTTTATGTCCGGGATTTTTCTTTTCGGTTAATTGATAGGTGGTTGCGGAGTTATGTGGTATATTAGGATTCGGGCAGAATCCGAAGAGAACCCGTGGAATTCCCGTGTCAAACACGCATCACTTTCGAATCACTCCCGCATCAAAGGCGCTTGGGAGTGTTTTTGATGCGGGAATGTTCAGAGTGTGGTGTAGGCGTGTGTACTGATTAGGCCGGATTCGGTACGGGATATAGATTACTTGAAGGTGTGTTCATGTCTTGAACGGGGGTGTTTATGAAAACACGTGGGCTCTTTATGAAAAATGGTTGGAGAAAGGGTAAGGCGGGTAGTATCTTGGTATTGGAGAAGTTCTTTGACATGTTGATTGGTATTTATATTTGAAAATGTGTTTCGTGATTTGCTTATTATTGTTACATTTGCCTTCCAAACTTGGCGTAAATGAGTACAGTAGAGAAGGAACGGGATTATTTTTCACGAATGCAGCAAGGTGATAAATGTGCGTTTGAGTATTTTTTTAAAACGTACGTGGATATGTTGTATGCTTATGCCATGGGTTTTTGCCGGGATCAAGACGTGGCGGAAGATTTGGTGCAGGAGGCTTTCGTGCGTTTTTGGACGATGCGGGAGAAGTTGTCTTACTCGGAGTCGATTTGCGGTTATCTTCAACGAACGGTAAGAAATATATGCATTAACCAGAAAGTGCGGGAGCGAGTGGAGGAAAAATATCGGCAGGCGGTTTTACATTCCGACGAGGATGAATTTTGTTGGGAAGACGACGATGAACTGGAAGAATTGCGGCGGCAGTTGTTGGAAGCGATTGACCGATTGCCGGAGAAATGTCGGGAAATATTTATTCTTAGTTGCGTGGAAGGGTTGAAGTATCAGGAGGTAGCTGACCAGTTGAGTGTTTCGATCAACACGGTAAAGACACAAGTGCGTTTCGGGTATAAAAAATTACGTTCCGATTTGAATATTCCGGGAAAAGTATTGATTGTACTTTTGACTATTCTATTGAAATAGAGGTGTTCATCGTGATGAGGTAAATATAATTTGATTTTATTCTGAAAAAAATATCTTTTTCTTTCACCCTTTTTTCTTCTCATCTTGTTAATGGGATATAAGATGAAGAAATGAAAGAAGAGAATACTGTTCATATTGAAAATATACTACGCCGTTTCCTTACGAAAGGGGAAGCGGTAAGGTGGGATGAACTGCGAAAGGAGTTGGGAAAGGATGAATATGCCCACGTGAAAAAGGAATTGCTTCGTTTGAGAGAAACCCGACTGGAGGCGAATCACGAGCGGATATGGGAAAAGATACAGGATGATTTGAGGCAGAAGACGAGGAAGCGGAAAATACTTCGTTTCGCGAGGTATGCCGCCGTGTTGATGCTTCCGTTAGCATTGGGAATATTGTTTTTGTTGTACCGGGAGGATGGGCAGATGCCGAAACTTGTCGCGGAGAATACTATCGCGGACACTACCGGTCTGCACGGGGCTTACTTGGTGCTGGACGGGGGGACAAAGGTGGAGTTGTCAAAACCTCACGTGGACACGATCTGGCGGGAGGATGGGATCGCTTTAGCGGTAGATACGTTGGGAACGTTGATGTACAACACGGTGAAGGCTGAGAATCCCAAGTTGTCTTATCACACGATTATCGTTCCGAGGGGAGGAGAATACACGCTGGTGTTAAATGACGGCAGTCGGGTACGATTGAATGCTGATTCCGAGTTGCGTTTTCCGATAGAATTTGCTTCGGGGGAAAGAAAGGTATTCTTGAAAGGCGAGGGATATTTTGAGGTGCAACGGGATACGACACGCCCGTTCCGGGTGGATGTGCACGGGGATGCTATGATAGAGGTATTGGGAACGGAATTTAATATCAATGCTTATCCGGAGAACGGGCAAATTTTCACGACATTGGTGGAAGGGAGCGTGAAGGTTGCGGGAATGATGTCCGATACGGCTGTTGTATTACAACCTCGTCAACAGGCGGCTTTGTTGGGGGGAAATATCCGTGTGCGAGAGGTAAATCCGGAGGATTATATCACGTGGATTAATGGACGATTCTATTTTGAAAGAATGCCGTTGGAAGAGATATTGTTGCAACTGGAACGGTGGTACGACTTGCAGGTGTTCTGGGCGAGCGAGGAGTTGAAGTCTTACGAGTTCACGGGAGCGGTTTGGAGAGATAATTCTATCCGGCAGACATTGGATATGATAGAGAAAACGACGGATGTTTGCTTCACGATTTCCGGTCGCACGGTGACGGTGACAGCTTCATTATAAGGAAAAACGGCATCTGTTAGCGCAGATACCGTCTTGTTCAAGAAACTAATCCGAAGTAGGATTCGGGATTAGTGATGTTAAACTATTAATACAAAGTTATGGAAAAAAATCAAACCATGCAACAGAAGGCTCCCCGGAGTTTCTGCTTGCGGTCTTTTCGGGTGACGAGAGCGTTTTTGGTTTTGTTGTTTTGTGGCTTGTGCATGACGGCGATGCCGGCAAACGCCCAGGATAGCAAGATCACTCTTCACGTGAAAGATATGCCGTTAGGGGATGTCGTCAAAGAATTGAGAAAACAAACCGGTAAAGATTTTCTTTTTAGCAACCGGGAGGTCGACGTAAATCAAAAGGTGACCGTGGACGTGACGGCTAAACCGTTGAAGGATGTGCTTCCCCTGGTTTTCGGGAAAAATTATCGTTTCGAGATCGAGGAAAACGTGGTTGTCGTGCGCCCGTTCGTGCAGACGACGGCTTCCGGGCAAAAGGGGTTACTGGTTTCGGGTGTGGTGCTGGACGAGAAGCAGCAGCCTCTGCCGGGTGTGACGGTAAAGCTCATGGGTACTACTGTCGGTACTGCAACTGCCCAGAACGGTAAGTTCGCGTTGCATTTGCCGATCACGGAGGGAACGCTGGAGTTCTCGTTCGTGGGCTTCAAAACACAGCAAATCGCATTCTCGGAAAGTACGCGGGATTCTATCCGGGTGATCTTGAAAGAGGATGTAGCCGGGTTGGATGAAGTACAGGTAATCGCTTACGGGCAACAGAAGAAACGGACGGTGATTAGTGCGATATCGTCCGTGAGGGCGGACGATATAAAGGAGTTGCCGACGCATAGTTTGGAGAGTTTGTTGCAGGGACATATGGCAGGTGTAGAAGTGAATAATATGTCCGGGGCTCCGGGAGGAGGTGGTTCAATCGTGGCGATTCGGGGGTATAATTCTCTTTTTGTCGATAAAGAGGGAGAGCGTAGTGCAGAGGGAGATGATCGGAAATACGGGACGCCACTTTACGTGGTAGACGGGGTGCCTATTCAGGCGTTTACTTCCCCGATCACGGGAACGAATACCTTGTCGAACTTAGACCCGTCGATGATCGAGTCAATCGAAGTGTTGAAAGATGCGGCTTCCGCCGCTATTTACGGGTCGCGTGCCGGTAACGGGGTAATTTTGATTACCACGAAAAAAGGACGTTCAGGACAGGCTAAGTTTTCGGTAAATGTTTCTTATTCTGCATCATGGTTGCCGGAGACTCCCACGCAGACGGGAGGAAACTTGGAACGTAAGTTTAATATTTACGGGTTACGGAATACGGTTACCCCCTATCAAGACAAGGATGGAAACTGGAAAATACCCACTTCTTACGAGGAGATTTATAATTTTAAGGGAACTTCAACCAATCAACCCGAGTATGATTGGTTTTGGGGGACAAACGGGAATTGTAATACCGCACTTTTCTTGCAGGATAGTTTGAACGAGTTTTATAACAATTCCACGGATTGGTGGAGGTACACTTATCGCACGGCGAACGTGTACAACGCGAATATTCAGGCAAGCGGGGGAACGGAAAAGGTGCGGTATATGCTGGGAGCAGGTTATTACAAGGAAGAAGGTATCATGAATGGTAGCGATTACCAGCGGGTGAACGTGTTGACGAATGTTTCGGTTCATCCCACGGAACGTCTTACTTTGGATAACCAGATTTCTCTGTCTTACACGGACCGGAGCCGGGGAGGGAACACGTCTTCTGCCAAAAAGGTGGAAGGAATTGTCGTGAATCCCATGCAAACGACGACTTTGTATCCCGGGAGTTCTTATATTAAGGAATATATGCTGGAGAGATTGAATTCCGTTTCCCAGAAAAATCACGGGTATGGTGCTCGTTACGGGATGGTGTTGAGCTATGAAATTATTCGTAATTTGAATTTGAAGATTTCGGGTAGCGTGGACTATAGCCAGGAAAATTTGAACCAGTTCCAGCCGAGTGCCTTGGATAAGTATTATCATTGGTCTGTATCGGACGGGAATATCGGTCGTAATTTGTCGATTTTGAATGAAAACTTGTTAAATTATAGTTTTACGCTTAGACAGAATCATAATTTTGGCATATTACTGGGGTTATCGTTCCAGAAAGATCAAGCTTATTCAAACGCCGGTTCCGGTCGTAATGGGCCGAATGATTTCGTGCAATACGTGCAAGGGCAATGGGGGGACAAGAACGGCTTAGTGAATCTGGTTGATCCTGCACTTAAGGATAAACAGGAGCCGATGTATGGTTCCGCGTATACTTACTCTTCGGATTTCGAGGAAGAACGGATGAACAGTTATTTCGGTCGCTTCATGTACAATTACAAGGAGAAATATATGCTTGAGGCGACAATTCGCCGGGACGGTTCTTCTGTTTTCGGTGAAAAAGTGCGTTGGGCGACTTTCCCGTCGGTAGCCGTGGGGTGGGCTTTTTCGGACGAGCCTTTCTTGAAGAATTTGTACTGGTTGAGTTTCGGTAAAGTACGTGTCAGCTGGGGGAAATCGGGACAAAAATTCAGACAGCGTTATCTGGCTCACGGGTTGATGAAGGATAGTGAGAATTCTTTTAACGGGAGTTTCGGGATTGAGCCGGATGCTTCCGGGGGTGTTATTAACAGGAAGTTGACTTGGGAGGAGACAGATCAGTACGACTTGGGTTTGGATGTCAGTTTGTTCAATTACCGGGTTAAATTGACTGCCGATTATTACTACCGCAAGACTACCGGACAATTGAATCAAATGAAACTTCCTACCGATGTTTCCTTCCATAATTTCCAGTGGAGAAATGATTTAGGCGTGGAGAACCAAGGGTTTGAAGTGGAATTGACTGCCGATTTCTTCCGGGAAACGGCTGTGAAATGGAGGATGAAATTCAATATTTCCCGGAACTGGAATCGCTTTGTTAAAAGTGCCAATAACCGCGATTTACAGGGAAATGTGCTGGGAAAACCATTGTACCGGATATCCGTGTATAAAACGGACGGATTCTACAATAGCATGGACGAGGTGCCGCGTTATTTCACGGAATCGAACGGCATACCCAAGCCTTTGACGGCTGAAGGGGCTTACGCTATCTTTTTCCCGGGAACCCGGAAAATCCTTGATTTGAATGGCGACGGCAAAATTAGTAGTGATGATATGTATTACGCGGATAGCCCTCTTCCTTTGGCACATGGCGGGTTTATCAATGAAATCACGTGGAAGCAATTTGATTTGAACGTGTTGTTCACTTATTCTTTGGGACGGCACACGATCAATTCGTATAAATATTTGAATGCGGACGTGGCAATGACGGATGGAAGTCCTTTACTTGGGGACGTGCGTAACTATAATGTCTGGACGGGACCGGATGGCAAGCATCATGATTTTCCTCGCGTGCAGTTGTACTCGACTCTGAATAACCAATACGTTGGTACGTATGATGAAGCGATTGAGAATGTGCATTTCATTCGATTGAAACAACTCACCTTGGGATATAACTTGCACGAGCGGATAGCCAAGAAGGTCGGTCTTTCGGGTGTGCGGTTGTTCCTGACGATGGAGAATTTGTTTTTGTTGACGAATTATTCCGGTTTGGATCCGGAAACCGTGGATATTACTTCGGGTGTGGATGCTTTACAAGCTTACCCGTTGCCGAGAAAGTTTACCGTTGGGTTAACCATTAATTTTTAAAGAGTATGGATATGAAAAAGATATTTGTCATGATATTGCTCTTGCCGTTGTTCTCATGTAATGATTGGTTGAACGTGGAGTCGGAGAAGTCGGTTACTTATTTGAACTATTTCAAGAGCGAACAGGATTTGGAAAGCACGTTGATAGCGATGTTCGGTTATGAGAAGAGAGTATGTGGGGATGTCATTTCTCGGACATTCGACTACACGGGTTTAAGGTGTGATGATCTGGCAGAACGGAACGGATACCGGGAATTGGATAAAAATAGCTTTTTTAATATGCAAAGGCAAGAGAATTGGGCCCTGCAATATAACGCTATTTATCTAACCAATATGCTTGAAGAAAATCGTTTCCGTTTTGAAAATATTTCCGAAGAAAGAGCGGATTATTGGATTGCCCAGGCTAATTTTATAAAAGCCTATATGTATTTCGATTTGGCGCGTAACTGGGGGGATGTTCCCTTGGCTCCCGGAACGGAATCGATCAGCGAGGTGCCAAAAAGTTCCGTGGATACGATTTTGAGGGAAGCGATACGGTGCGCGGAAATAGCCTTGATTCTTCCCACGCATGACAAGCTGACGGATGCTAACGGAAATAGTGTTTCCTCGAAACAGTATGCCAGTTTAGGTACGGTACACACGTTGCTAGCCAATATCTATGCCTGGATGGGTGGACTTTACGGCAAGGAGGAATACTGGAAAAAAGCGGAAGAGCATGCTTCGCTTGTTATTGATAATAAGGTCGGTTCTTACGCTCTGGAAGAAACGATTGGGGAGATGCGAGATAAAGCATTGGGTGTCGGTCGTAATAGCGATGAAACGATTTTTAGTATCGCGATAAATTCGCGAGACGAAGATCGCTATTGGAATAATTTTTTTGAGTGTCGTTATTCGGGGCTACTTTTATTGGCTTGGCCTTACACGGGTGTTACCGTGGAAGATTTCGATTATGCTTACGTGCCGAAGATAACGGTTGAAACCGTCGAGAATATTTATTCGGATCCTGCCGATACGCGAAAGGCGGTGTACTGGAAAGATTTGGGAGAAGTGACTTTCCCGAGTATAGACTGGGTTTATGACCCGGAGTTAGATGATTACGTGGAAGAAGAAGTGGAAATTATTTCTCAATACGCCTTTTTAAACAAGTGGGATAAGGTGATTAATTCTACTAATCCTACTATTATTGAGGGAGGAGAGTCTTCTTTGTTGGCGATGGACGGCGATCGGGTGGTATGGCGGTTGGCGGATTTGATTTTGCTAAGGGCGGAATGCCGGACACGTTTGAAAATGGCTACTGCCGTGGAGGATTTAGACCGGGTTCGGGAACGTGCGGGATTGGAAAAATACTCGGGAAGTACGGACTCGGAAATCCTGCGAAAGGAGATTTTCTACGAACGGGAGCGGGAGCTTTTCGGGGAAGGACAACGTTATTTTGACATCGTGAGAAATGGTTACTACCGGGAGGAATACCCGTATGCGGATATGTACGGGGAAAGTTATTTCCTGTCATACAAGTACGCGGCATTGACGGATGAAGACGTGAAAAACGGGGCGTTATATTTACCGGTAGCGAGAAAATCTATGGAAGAGAACACATCAGTGAAACAAAATACATATTGGTTATGGCATCAAAATTAAGATATTCATTTATGGGCTTTGTTGCCCTGATGGTCGTGTTAGGAAGTTCCTGCACGAAGTACAATTATATCGATGGCGGCTTGGCGAACGGGAAGCATGATTGTTCTATGTGGGAGTATTTTCACACGGATGGTTATGATTGGGACTCCACGATTATTATGATCGAGCACGCCGGGTTAAAATCTCTTTTCGACGGTACGGGAGAGTACAAAGAGATTACTTTTTTCGGTTTGACAAATCACAGTATCCGCGGGTATATGTTGGATATTAACAAGAATCTGGAGGAAAATGATCCGAATTTCTTGCATCGGGTGACGGATATTTCTGCTGCTAAATGCAAAGATGTATTGGAAAAGTTGGTTGTCCCGAAACGAGTGATGTTGAAAGATATTCCCAGGGGTAACCGGGTGAGAATTTCAAACGATTACGACGAGAGGGAAGGAACTACTTTACAGAGTATCCGGGGTGAACTTTTTCTTTGGACAGTGAGAAGTACATGGGAAAATGTACAGGATGTCGGAGCCGTTAGTTTGTTTGTTGCCAGCCATAACGTGATAGGTGGTAAAAATGAAGTAGTCGCTTCAACGGATATACAGACCACGAACGGGATTGTGCAAGCTTTGAATTACGATTTCGACTTCAAAAAC
This sequence comes from uncultured Butyricimonas sp., assembly GCF_959596855.1. Classification (NCBI taxonomy): domain Bacteria; kingdom Pseudomonadati; phylum Bacteroidota; class Bacteroidia; order Bacteroidales; family Odoribacteraceae; genus Butyricimonas; species uncultured Butyricimonas sp. Next base: position 55,504 of record NZ_CAUFYA010000005.1, on the reverse strand, counting down.
TTTTAAACAGGTGTGTTATGAAAAGAATTATGTATGTATTGATGTTAGGTTTTGTCTTCGGCCTTTCTGCTTGTGAAAAGGTGGAGGTGGGATATCTGGAGACTAATAATGCCGTTTATTCGATAGACACGCTATTCCTTTACAATGTGGAGGAGCGGCTGGTGGAGTATAAGGAATATGAGGCAAAATTTAATGAACAGGCAGGTCCTATAAATCAGCGGCTTGAAGCGATAGAAGAGGAGATAGAAGAGAAACGATATGAAATATATGATATTGATGATATATTGTATGATCTTAATTACGAGATAGAGGCGGGAACTGCAACTGATGAGATGCGGGCTGAATATGACAGGCTAATGGAGGAACGTGAAGGTATCAATGCTGAAATTAGAAAACTAGAGAATGAAAGATGGGACAAGCGGGACGAACTTAAGCGAATAGCAAAGGAACTGGGTTTCGATTCTGCCGCACAGATTACGGATGGGGTGGCAAAGTTGGAGAATACATTGAAGTATAATATACCGTGGAATACCTCTCCGTTAGGGGGAATATTGGGAACCCAACCTATGACTTATTCTATTGGCGAGATAAAGAACGAAAAACCGGAAAACGCGGAGTTGTTCCGTAAATCCCTGTCGATCATGGGAGGAGGAATCATGTTTGTCGCGTTTGATGTAGAGGCTCCCGCGGGAACTTATACCGTGTCAGTTGTCGTTGAAAACGAGGGACAACGTGCGGTTTTGGAGGATGCGTTTACGTTTATTCTGGAGGAATAGTATGATAAATCTTGAATTTGATTCTTTAGTAAATTAAATCAGAGTTTATGATGAAATTATTTTATATGTTAGTGTTCCTGATCGGGATGCTGGGAAATTTGTCCGCCCAGATGGTGGTGTTCAAGGGCTCTTTTGACGAGGCTTTGAAGAAGGCGAAGGAGGAGAAAAAGGATTTGTTCGTTGATTTTTATGCGGACTGGTGCGGACCTTGCAAGGCGATGGCTACACGGATATTCACGTTGCCGGAGGTGGGAGAGTATTTTAACGCTCATTTTGTTTGCGTGCAGGTGAACGTGGAGGCAAAGGAGAATAGCGCGGTGGCGAAAAAATATGACGTGAAGGTTTTACCCACGATGGTATTTATCAGCGGGGAAGGCAAAGAGTTGAGACGGGTACAGGGAGCCATGGAGGCGGCAGCTCTTCTGAAAGAAGCGAAGATCGCGAGAGGGGAAGAGTTGAGTTTCACGCAATTGTATGAAAAGTTCAAGAAGAAAAAGAACGATTTGGATTTACATCAACAACTGTTATTGGATGCTCCCCTTTTCTTGCCGACACAGGAGGAATATGACCGGCAGAAGTGGACGACCCGGATCGAGAGCCTTTTCACAACTTATTTGAAAAATAAGAAGTTGGAGGACATGATTAACGAGAAGGACTTTCAGATATTGATGTTATATCATCCGCAGACTTCTAAAGAGGATCCGGTGTTCGATTTCGTTGCCGCCAATTATGATAAATTCGCTCAGGAGGTGAAAAAAGAAGAGGTTGCGGGGTACTTGATCGCCTTGAATAACGGGTATATTGTTCAGTTATGTAAGAAAGGCGATTTGGCTTACAAGGCTCGTTTGGATCGGGTGAACAAGGATTTGAAACCGGTGTATTCCGAGATCTCGTTCGGTTCGTTGAGCGTGTTGGATGCTATCACGCTGCTGGCGGACGCTACTTATTATTTGCACCGGCATGACGAGGCAAAGTTTTTCGAAAACATGGATAAATATTTTGCCGGAAAAGGTGATCAAGTGGAGTCGGGAGATTACGGGCAGGCGTTAGAGGATTTATCGATGGCTTATAACGGGCAGTTGACAAAGAATGCTTACCTGAAGTCCATTGATTGGATCACGAAGGCTTTGGAAAAGAAAGATATGGATGCGGAAATGCATACTCGCTTTTTGGTGATACTGGCTCAATGTTTCCAGAACACGGACAACGTGGAGAAAGCCAAGCAATGTTTGAACCAAGCTTTCGTGGTAAGTGCCGGAATTGCTGACCAGATGCAGATGCAATATATGCAACGGATGATAAAACAATATATGGAAGGTTTATAGAAAGTAGTGTGCTTTATCTGAATATTTGATCGTATCCCGGGTGTCGGATACGGTTTTGAATAATGGTGAGTGCAGGATGTGGTCGATACGGAACGAGGGGAATTCCCCGATGAAGTGTTCCCGAGACCACGTCCTTTTTCGTTGAAGCTATCGGTTTTCCCGTTTATTTGACAAATTCCCAAAAGTTGTCTGGTGTTATCACTTTGAAAATGGAGTTTGGATAAGTTTCTGCAAAGATTTTCGGTATGGAAGTTTTACTTTTAGTGTTCCATTTAAATTCGAAGGTTGTTAGTATTCCGTCTTGGTCTTCTACTAGATCAATTTCTTTTTGGTTATGGGTACGCCAAAAATATGGAATGGCAAAGTTTTTGGAATAAGAATTACGTTTTACTCTTTCGCATACCATTAGATTTTCCCAAAGCGCACCCACGTCATTCCGTAGTTCCAATGGTGCAAAATTAGAAATGACAGCATTCCTGATTCCATTATCGTAAAAATATACTTTCTTCCCTTTTTTTATTTCGTTTCTAAGGTTACGATTGAATGAATCCAGTCTAAAGACAACAAAGCATTTTTCAAGGAGATTGATGTAGTTTTCCACGGTTTCCTTGTCCACTCCTAATAAATTACTTAATTCGTTGTATGATACTTCACTACCTAGTTGTAATGCTAAAGCCCTGACTAATTTTTGCAAGATGTCAGGCTTCTTCATTCCCTTGTAAGTGAAAAGGTCTTTGTAGAGATAATTGTTGGCAAGGGTTACTAGAGTTCGTTTGGCATCGGTCGGTTCGTTAATAACTTCAGGATAAAGACCGTAAATCATTCTTTGTTCCAATAAACGTTGTTCTTCTCTTTCGGATGTATGAGCTGCAAGTTCGGATAACGAGAATGGGAATAGTTGATATTCTATGATACGTCCTGTCGCCGGTTCATTTATTTCATTTGCCATATCAAGAGAAGAAGAACCTGTAACAATCACTTGTCCGGCTAGTTTTAAATCACCGATCATTTTAATTGTCAGACCTATATTCTTTACTCTTTGGGCTTCATCAATAAAAATGATCTCGTAAGATGATAACAATAACTTGAGTTCTGTCGATGTTTTTTCCTCTAACAACAACTTGTCATCAAGGTTGTCACAATTTAAGAATAAGCATTTCTTTTCTTTGGAAGATAGCCTTTCCAGTAATGTTGTTTTTCCGACTTGTCTTGCACCTAGAAGTACAATAACTTTTTTTCTTTTAAAATCGGCGAGTATTGAATTGTAGATTTCCCTGTTTATCATATAAACTTTCTTTTGGACAAATATATGAAATTCTGTGGTTGTAACCGCAAAATTCATATAAATTCTGCGGTTATAACCACAGAATTTGGTTAAAATATGATATAGCGAAAGTTTTATTACATGATAATTTCTTTCTTTTATTTATGCGAAGGGGCGTATTTTAGTTTCGTTTTCACTGGGTAATGGTCTGAATACCTGACAGTATCCCGGGTATAGGATACAGTTTTGAATAATGGTGTGTGCAGGATGTGGTCGATACGGAACGAGGGAAATTCCCCGATGTAAGTGTTCCCGAGGCCACGTCCTTTTTCGTTGAAGCTATCGGTCATTCCGGTAGATAAAGTATGATAGGCATAGGAGAGAGGCGTGTCGTTGAAGTCGCCGCATATGATCACGGGGTAAGGGGATTGTTGCATGTGGGCTTTGATTTCAACGGCTTGGTTGGCTCGATTGCGGTTCGCGTGAACGAGGCGTGAGGATATTTTTTTGACGCCTTGCGTGGCGTTTTCCGTGTTACCGCTAGTTAGGTTTTTATAGATTTGTTCTTCTTTGTTGCCAAGACGATAGGATTCCAAATGAATGGCGTATACCCGGACGGTGTCACCCTTCACGTCGATGTCCGCGTAAATACAAGCGGCGGCATTGCCGGGAGGGAATTTGATTATTCCTTTATGGATGATAGGATAACGGGAGATTAAGGCAACATCCTTGTTGCGATAGCGGTATTTGTATTCCGGAAATTTCTGGAAAGAAGCGTCCCGGTTGGGAAATTCCTGTATACACACGATGTCTGCATCGCTGTTGTTGATGTAATCCATGATTTTTTTGGGTGCATCTTTCTCCTGCATCCAGTTATTTGCGTTCATTTGCCGGATGTTGTAAGTCAAGATGGAAAGATCGTGAGGTGCGTCCGGTGCTACTTTGGGGTTTAAGGCATAGTAAGTTGTGATAAACGGGTACCCGGAAGCGATGACTAAAAAAGAAAGAATGGCGATCTTCTTCCACCGGAAGAGCCAATAGAGGAATAATATGATATTTGCTATTAACAGGTAATGGTAAGCGAGTCCCAGTAGTGACGAAGGATAAAACGTGTTCGGGTTTACATACGGGGAAGTATAGCTTCCCAGCAAGCCGATCATTGCCGCAATCGTGATGATCCTCATAACCGTGTTAAATAGACGAACCAAATTAATTTATGATTTTAGATTTTAAATTTTAGATTGAACTCCTCCGTCTGCTTCGCAGCCACCTTCTCTATAAACAGAGGAGGAGCGGTGACCTGTCATTTTCAATTTTCAATTTTCAACTTTCAATTTTTTGATTTGAACAGAATCTCTTTTTCTTCTTTTGTCAGGCTTTCGTAGCCGTGTTTGGAGATTTTATCCAGAATGTCGTTGATGCGGATGTCTTTTTGTTTCTTGTACTCGTTGTATTCTATGTCGTTCATATCGGATACTTTCTTTTTGTATTTGACATGCATTTTCTTTTTCGGTTTACTGAAAAGTTTACCCAGTTTGTCGAGGAGTGACATAAGACCGCCCGTGAGGTCAAGGTTGCGGCGCATGGACAACGTGAACAAATAGCCGAATATGGCACCTCCCAAATGGGCGATATGTCCTCCCGCGTTTCCCGACGGGATACTGATAAGGTCAATTACTGCCGTGAAAATGGCCAAATGGATTAACTTCACGGGACCGATCAGAAAGACGTATATCTTGTGATTCGGGAGATAGGTACAAACGGCAAACACGATAGCCATGACGGAGGCTGAAGCTCCGATAGCCCACGAGTAGAACCGTTCGACCTCAAATGCCGGAAATATGGCATAAGCGGCGATATACACGATTGCCCCGCTGATACCCCCCAGAAGATATACTCCCGTGAGTTTCGAGCCGGAGAAATAATTCAGGAAAATAGACCCGAACCAGTATAACCATAGCATGTTGAACAGTAGATGGATAAATCCGAACTGGGTGAACATGTAGGTGATGATGGTCCACGGGGTATGGAGAAGATTTTCCGGTAGAGCGGGGACTCCCATGTAGGGCAACAGCATGGCGTCGACATTTTTTCCACCTGTCAAGGTGATCACGACGGCAATCAACTTGATGATGATAAAGACTCCTATATTGATATAGATAAGTCTGGTCAGTGCAGAACCCTGTCTGAACGAGCTTTTTATCCCGCCCCAAATTCCTTCTGAAAAGTTCGAACCATACGAGTTGTTATACATATCCGTTTATTTCTAATAAAATCGTTTACTGTGTTTCCGCCAATAGAGGATCAGGAAGAATCCGAATAACATACCACCGAGGTGAGCGAAATGTGCCACGTTGTCCCCTACTGAATTTTGAAGCCCGAAGAATAATTCGGCTGCACCGTAAAGGAGCACGAAATATTTTGCCTTGATCGGAATCGGGATGAACATCAGGAAGAGTTCCGTGTTCGGGAATAACATTCCGAACGCTAACAATATACCGAATACGGCACCGGAAGCCCCGATTGTCGGAGTATTCTGGTATGCCTGTATGATATTCCTGAATATTTCTTCACCCATTTGCGCGAACTGGGGGTTCGAGGGATATTGATTCCACTGATCCACGATCTGCATCGCGTATGACACGAATTTCGGGTTGCTCACGTGCGCCCGGACGAACTCGGCCAACAGTCCCGGTTCGGGAGTGCTTTGAAAGGCATAGAATTGTTCCTGCATGTTATGAACCCCGTACCAGCTTACCAGTGAATGGAGTGCCGCGGCACCCAAACCGGTAACGAAATAGTAGATCACGAATCGTTTGGTACCCCACACGGATTCAAGAATACGACCGAACATGAACACGGCAAACATGTTGAAGAAAAGGTGCGCGAGCCCTTGTTGCGTGAACATGTGCGTGATATACTGGTATATTTTGAAATCCGGGGATTGCGGCAGGTGCATGCCGAATATGTTCACCAGATCTAAATTCAGTTTCTGTCCTACCGTGTTGATCAATAGGAATATGATGACGTTTATAATGATGATAACCTTTACTGCGGGAGTCATGCCCGCGAATGGTCTATAGTTGTTCATTGTTCAGCTGGTTTGTTATTTTCTTTATTCTCCGGTTTATTATTGTTTTTGTTTTCCGGTCTGTTATTTTGATTACTTCCTTGTCTTCGGGGATTCCGATTGTTACCTTGACGGTTGTTCGGACGATTGTTGCCTTGGCGATTGTCTTGCCTGTTGCCGGGTCTGTTCTCGTTCTTGGTCAAAGTCTTCTTTTCGGCTTTTTCCCCGGAGGCATTTACGTCTTTTTCTCTCGGTTTGTTTTCCTCGTTGTTATTTTCTTTTTGAGGATTTCTCCGGTTCCTGTTTCTATTACGGCGTCTGCCACCTTGCTCTTTCTTTTCGTCGAAGCGATTCAAGCTCTCCTCGCCGACACCGTCGGTATATTTGATATTTACCGCTTCGTTCTTGTCGATTTCAAGTGCTTTCGCCGGAATGATCCCTTTCTTGTTCAAGGCGATGATCTCTTTTACTCGTGCCACGGGTAATTTGATCAGTGCGCCGCGTCCTTCTTTGTCAAAGGAGTAGGACATATTCCGTCCGAAAATATCTGTTTTCTGGTGATAGAGCATACCTTCGCCCGTGTTCAACCATACATTGGATGAGGGGAAGTCCTTTTGTTCGTCAATGTAGGCATCCACCTCGTAATTAAGACAGCATTTTAATTTGCCGCATTGTCCCGCGAGTTTTTGGGGATTCAATGAAATATCCTGATATCTCGCTGCGGATGTGGATACGGAAATGAAATTCGTGATAAAGGTCGAACAGCATAGTTTACGCCCGCATGAACCAATACCACCGATACGTCCGGCTTCCTGACGGGCACCGATCTGTTTCATCTCGATGCGGATATGGAATGTTTCCGCCAGAATCTTGATTAACTTCCGGAAATCCACCCGGTCGTTGGCAATGTAGTAGAATATCGCTTTGGTCTTGTCTCCTTGGTACTCCACATCCCCAATCTTCATGTCAAGATTGAGGTCTGCGGCGATGATTCGCGATCGGATCATGGTATCGTGTTCCAACGCGATGGCTTGTTGCCATTTCTCGATGTCGTGCGGTTTGGCTTTCCGGTATACTTTTTTCAACGGATTGCGCTCCAAGTCAACCCTTTTCAACTGCATTTGCTCTTTCACGAGTTCACCCGTGAGCGATACGATTCCGATATCGTGCCCGAGAGCCGCTTCAACCGCCACGATGTCCCCGATATTCAGTTTCAAGTTGCTGTTGTTCAAGAAGAAGCCCTTGCGCGTGTTTTTGAATCTTACTTCCACGATATCGGATGGGGTACAACCTTCCGGAATGTCCTGCATCCAGTTGTAGACGGTAAGTTTTCCTGCCAACAGGCGATGGTCAATTACCGGAACAACCGTGGGGTGCTGCTTTATATCTTTATTTTCAATGTTTTCTTGTTTATCTTCAGTTATTTCGCTCATAGTGTATTAATTGAAAATTGAAAATTGAAAATTGAAAATTGAAAATTGAAAATGAGTGGACTTCTGTCTTTCGAGTAAATATTTTCGTTTTTCCAATGCTTCAATTTTTAGTTTTTACCTTTTATTTTTTAGTTCTCCCGTCACGGTCTGATGTTTTGCATCACTTTGATACAAAGATCCGTGAGGATAATTTTCCCGTTCCCGTTTCGAATGATGTCGCTGTATGCTTTCTCGAATTCTTCGAAAAGAGGAATGATATTTCCTTCATGCACGTAAGGAGAGAATTTCGTGGAGAAAGTCTTCTCTCTTTCTGTCATGTATACAATTTTTTCTATCCCAAAGTTCCGGACAAAATTCTCCCGTAACATCCGGGTGCAATGGATTAGAAAACTTTTTTGTTTCTCTCTCCCGAGAGAGGCCAATTCGTTGACAAATTCGTTGACAGGAAGCATCTTGCGCTCCCAGCACAAGCGCATCATCTGTACGAATTTCTCTTGGTTATATATCGTTTCGTCAGTTTCGTTCAACATCCGGAGTGCTTTCAGCCAACTCCCGGAAGCCACGTGAGCCACCTCCTCGGCGGATTCCCGAACCAGTCGTTTTTGCAGTACCAGTTGTTCCGCGATATCTTGTTGTGTTAATGGCGGAATATTGATTCGCTGCGTACGGGAGAGGATCGTGTTGATAATCTCTTCCGCGTGTTCCGTTATTAACAGGAAAAGCGTGTTCGGGTAAGGCTCTTCCAGTATCTTGAGTAGTTTGTTGGAACATTCCGCTTTCATTTTTTCGGGCAACCAGATGATCATCACCTTGTATTCCGATTCAAATGATTTCAAGTTTAGTTTGCGGAGAATGTTGCCGCTTTCCTCCGTGTATATCATGGCTTGGGCGTTCTCGTCCGCTCCCATGGCACTTAACCATTTTTCAAGGTCTATATAGGGACTTTCGAGCAAGAGTTTTCGCCATTCGTTGATATACTCGTCGCTGATAGGTGTTTTTATCCTCGTGGATTTTACAACAGGATACACAAAATGCAGATCCGGGTGAATCAACTTCTGCATTTTTTTGCATTCGGGACAGACACCGCAGGCATCTTCGTGTTTGTCTCCCGTGCAAAACAGGTATTGTGTGAAAGCCAAGGCCAAAGCCAGTGAACCCGCTCCCGTTTCCCCGGCAAAAAGTTGAGCATGACTGACTCTTCCCGATTGCAGGGAAGATATCAGTCGTTGCTTTATCTCTTCATGTCCTATGACGTCTTTAAAAAACACCTTATCAATTTTAGATTTAAAGATTTATGATTTTAGATTTCTCGTCCGCAAGCCAACGCTTTTGTAATCGTAAATCGTAATTCATAAATCGTAAATTAATTTGTTTTCAATTGAATGCCTAGTTCATCGAATTGTTCTTTCGCGATCTCGGAGGGAGCGTCAAGCATGACGTCACGACCGGAGTTGTTCTTCGGGAAAGCGATAACGTCGCGGATTGAATCGAGTCCGGCGAACATGGAAGCAAGACGGTCAAACCCGAAAGCGATACCGCCGTGAGGAGGAGCCCCGTATTTGAACGCACCCATGAGGAAACCGAATTGTTCTTGCGCTGTCTCGTGCGAGATTCCCAAGCAATCAAACATTTTGGATTGTAGTGCAGAGTCGTGGATACGGATAGAACCACCACCGACTTCCACGCCGTTGATTACCATATCATAGGCGTTTGCCCTAACCTTACCCGGGTCGGTTGTCATCAAGGAAATGTCTTCCGGTTTTGGGGAGGTGAACGGGTGATGCATTGCGTAGAAACGCTGGGTTTCTTCGTCCCATTCCAACAACGGGAAGTCTACCACCCACAGAGGTTTGAATACATCCTTATCTCTTAAACCGAGGCGGGAACCCATTTCCAAGCGTAAATCGCAAAGTTGAGCCAACGTCTTGAATTTCGGTCCGACGAGAATCAACAGCAAGTCGCCCGGTTCTGCTTTGCAGGCATCCGCCCAAGTCTTCAGATCTTCCGGGGTATAGAATTTGTCGATGGATGATTTGAATGTGCCGTCTTCGTTGTAACGCACGTAAACCAATCCTTTTGCTCCTGTTTGCGGGCGTTTCACGAATTCCGTCAATTCGTCCACTTGTTTGCGGGTGTATCCGGCACATTTCGGCGCACAGATCGCCCCGATGTATTCCGCCTCGTTGAACACGGCAAAGTCTTTTCCCTTTGCCACGTTTGTCAAATCGACGAATTTCATGTCAAAACGGATATCGGGTTTGTCACAGCCGTATTGCTCCATGGCGTCAATCCACGTCATTCTCGGTAGCGCGGGAATATCCACGTTCCGGATTTCTTTGAACAAATGCTTGATCAATCCCTCGAATGTATCCAGAATATCCTCTTGTTCCACGAACGACATCTCACAGTCAATTTGCGTGAATTCGGGTTGACGGTCTGCGCGGAGGTCTTCATCCCGGAAACATTTCACGATCTGGAAATAACGGTCGAAACCGGAAACCATCAGCAGTTGTTTTAGCGTCTGCGGACTTTGCGGCAAAGCGTAGAATTGACCTTGGTTCATACGGGAAGGTACCACGAAATCACGTGCGCCTTCCGGTGTGCTTTTGACAAGCACGGGAGTTTCTACCTCGATAAAATTCTGGTTGCTCAGGTAATTTCTTACCAGTTGCGCCATCCGGTGGCGTAATTCGATGTTCTTGCGTACAATAGGACGGCGTAAGTCCAAGTAACGATATTTCATACGGAGTTCATCACCGCCGTCTGTTTGGTCTTCTATCGTGAAAGGAGGAGTTTCCGACTCGCTCAGCACGGTAAGCTCGTTCACGGATATCTCGATATCTCCCGTCGGGATTTTATTGTTTTTGCTGGCTCGCTCGATCACGGTTCCTCTTACCTGAATCACGTATTCCCGTCCGAGTTTAGCCACGTTGTTTTTAATTTCTTCGGGTGCGGACTCTTCAACCACCAATTGGGTAATGCCGTAACGATCACGTAGATCCACGAAAGTCATGGCTCCCAGTTTTCTTACCTTTTGTACCCATCCGCTAAGACAAACGCTCTCTCCCGCGTTTTCTATCCTTAATTGCCCACAAGTATGTGTTCTATACATAATTATCAAATTTAGATTCTGGCATAAATATCCTGCGAAAATAGTAAGAATTTGTCAGTTTAAAGACATAAACTGCTGAAAATTGAACGCGGGTATATTTTTGTTGAATAATTTTGGTTTGAATACTCGTGTAAGAGTAGACAATTCCTTATCTTTGGGTGCTGAAATGATGTGATTAAATAATTAACAGTGAATTACATTGATGTGATAATATTGCTCCCGTTAGTATACGGGGCTTATAAAGGGTTTAGTCGAGGATTGATAGTTGAGATGTCAACGTTGTTCGCGTTGGTGTTGGGGGTTTTTATCTCTTTGAGATACGCCGTGAACATGGAGGATTTTTTGAAAGACTTTATAGCGATGCCGGAGTCGTATGCCTATTATATCGCTTTTGCGGTTACCTTCTTGCTGGTTATTATCGTGATTCATTTGTTGGGAAAATTGCTCACGAAGTTGATTGATATGGTTTCGCTCGGGTTGTTTAATAAACTGTTCGGGATCGTGATGGGCGTGTTGAAATCGGCAATCGTGGTATGCGTGATTCTTTTTATCGTGAATGCGATGGACAATCGTTATGAATTTATTTCAGTAAAAACAAAAAGTGATAGTCTATTGTATCAACCTTTTGTTAACTTCGCGAATGGCGTTTACGAGAGCGCTTTTAAATAATTTGGAACGAATACGAACATATAAATTTAAGAATCGATGAATTTTGTAGAAGAACTAAGATGGAGAGGGATGGTTCATAGTATCATCCCGGGTACTGAAGAGCAACTTGCAAAAGAGTTAACGACTGCTTACGTGGGGATCGATCCGACGGCTGATTCATTGCATATCGGGCATCTGGTTTCGGTGATGATGATGAAGCATTTGCAAATGGCAGGTCACAAACCCATCTTTGTTATCGGGGGAGCCACTGGAATGATCGGTGATCCTAGCGGCAAATCCTTGGAACGTAATCTGCTTGATGAAGAAACGATCCAAAAGAATATGGCGGGGATCAAGGCTCAATTATCCAAGTTTATTGATTTCAACTCGGATGCATCCAATGCCGCAATTATGGTGAATAATTACGATTGGATGAAGAATTTCTCTTTCCTTGATTTTATCCGGGAGGTGGGAAAGCATATTACCGTGAACTATATGATGTCAAAAGAGTCCGTGAAAAAACGGTTGAGTGCTGATTCTACACAAGGATTGTCTTTTACTGAATTTACCTATCAATTGGTGCAGGGATATGATTTCCTTTATTTACGTCGGAATTATAATTGTTTGTTACAAGTAGGAGGTTCCGATCAGTGGGGAAATATCACAACCGGGGGTGAGTTGATCCGCCGCAAGGACGGGGGTGAGGCTTACGGATTCACGTGGCCGTTGATGACCAAAAGTGACGGAAAGAAGTTTGGTAAGACGGAATCGGGTAACATCTGGTTAGATCCGAAACGGACTTCTCCTTACAAGTTCTACCAGTTCTGGTTGAACAGTACGGATGAGGATGCCGCTAAATATATTAAAATATTCACGATATTGCCTCCGGCTGAAATTGATGCGCTGATTGCCGAACATCAAGAGGCTCCGCATTTGAGAAAATTGCAGAAGGTATTGGCGAAAGAGGTGACTTGTTTGATTCACGATGAAGAAGCCTACGAGTCCGCATTGGAAGCTTCACAAATCCTTTTCGGCAATGCTACTTCAGATGCTTTGAAGAGATTGGATGAAGATACTTTATTGTCCGTGTTCGAGGGGGTGCCTCAATTTGATGTCGAGAGAGCCGATCTGGAGGCAGGTATCCATATTGTGGACTTGATGGCGGAAAAGACTTCCATGATGTCTTCCAAGGGAGAGGCTAGGCGCGCTCTAAAAGGAAATGCTATTAGTATTAATAAAGAGAAAGTGCAGGATCAGGAATTGATTGTTACTCCCGAGTACTTGATAGATGATAAGTTCATCCTCTTGCAGAGCGGGAAAAAGAATTATTTCTTGATTACGGTGAAATAGAAAGGTTTATAAAGTTTATAAGGTTCGTAAAGTTTATAAGGTTCTATTACTTTATGAACTTTACGAACTTTACGAACTTTATAAACTTTATAAACGAAGAGAGGCTGCGATGCAGCCTCTCTTTTATTGTAGTTTAAAATTAATAGGTACCGTGTAGGAAACTCTCACGGCTTTGCCTCTTTGTTTCCCCGGTATCCATTTCGGCATGGTTTGAATAACCCGCACAGCTTCTTTATCGAGTGATGGGTCGACAGCTCTGATGACTCTTACATCCGTGATGCTGCCGTCCTTTTCGATAACGAATTGCACGACTACTCTACCTTGAATATTGTTCTCCTGCGCTATAATCGGATATTTGACATGTTTCGACAGCCAAGCCTGTACATCTCCACCGGGGAATCTGGGCATATCCTCCACGACTACAAATATATCCGATTCTCCCGTGTATTCACCATCTCCATAGCTATCATAGTCTCCCATGCTACTTCCGGAATAATTGTTACCGTATGAGTTTTGATTCCCGACATTGGATTCCACGTCTTCGATTTCCAGCATGTCATCTATATCCAATTCTTCGTCAACAATCTGCATAAGGTCAGTCAGCCTTGGAGCGGGAGGAGGGGGAGGGGGTGGTCTCATCAGTGATTGTTGGGTGATGGGAATAATCTCCTCTTCCAGCGGCTCTTCCGCGACCGTTATGAAGCCTTCTTCAACCTTCACGTTAGTTCTCCATTCGAAAGCAAAGAGTAGAGAGGCTAATGCTAGGATTAGACCTATCTCGAAGAAGATACCCTTTTTGTTTTCGAGACTCGCTTTAGATGATTTCTTTACTTCCATAACTTAATTGTCTTAGTTAAGCTTTTACCTCTAATATACAAAAAGTTAGCCGAAAAACCAAATATGTTGATTTACTTTTCCGTAAAAGAAGTGAATTAGTCAAAAAAGTCTGGAATTGTTATGGTTGGCAAAGCTGTAAAGTCCATAAGATAGCCGCTTTACGCTGATCTTATGGACTTTATAAATTATAAGGATTTTACGGTTAAAATAGTTGCCCGAACTATTCTTCTTCGTATTCTTGATACAGGAAATCGTTGAAAGGGAAACGTGCGGAATGGATATCTTTCACGATATCGTATAGTTTTTCCTTTAGTTCATCAATGTTCTCTTTCCCCTTTGCCGAGATATAGACTGTTTCCCCGCCCTGCTTGGACATCCACATTTGTTTCAGGTCATCCAGGCTGTAATTTTTGCGCTCAATGGGTGTCAGGTCGTCTTCGTCCTTTTTCGTGTAGGTAAAGGCGTCTATTTTATTGAACACGGTGATCGTTGGTTTCGGGGTATCTATGAGTTCGCTCAAAGTTTCATTCACAATCCTTACCTGATCTTCGAATTGAGGGTGTGATATGTCTACTACATGGAGAATCACATCGGCTTCTCTCACTTCGTCCAGAGTCGATTTGAAGGACTCTACCAGATGATGAGGAAGTTTACGAATAAATCCTACCGTGTCGGCTAAAAGAAACGGTACGTTCTTTATAGCGATTTTCCGGACGGTTGTATCGAGCGTGGCGAAGAGTTTGTTCTCCGCGAACACTTCCGATTTGCTTAAAAGATTCATCAAGGTGGATTTGCCGACATTGGTATATCCCACGAGAGCCACACGTACCAGTTTACCCCGGTTCTTGCGCTGCGTGACCATTTGTTTGTCGATCTTTTCCAGTTGTTCTTTCAAGCGGGTAATTTTGTCCCGGATGATGCGTCGGTCGGTCTCTATTTCCGTTTCCCCGGGACCGCGTAGACCGATACCTCCTTTTTGTCTTTCCAAGTGAGTCCACATACCTGTCAGTCGCGGGAGTAAATACTGGTACTGGGCAAGTTCCACTTGGGCTCTTGCTTCTGCGGTACGGGCTCTTTTAGCGAAAATGTCAAGGATCAGGTTCGTGCGGTCGAGGACTTTCCTGCCTTTTAATTCCCGTTCGATATTCCGGAGTTGTGTCGGGCTGAGTTCATCGTCGAAAATAATCAAGTCAATGTCGTTTTCTTCAACATAGTTTTTGATTTCTTCCAGCTTACCCTTCCCTACGAAAGTTGCCGTTACCGGTTTATCCAAATTTTGTGTGAATATTTTCACGGTTTCCGCTCCTGCTGTCTCTGCCAGAAAAGCGAGTTCGTCCAAGTATTCGCACATGGTATCGTAGCTGATATTTTCTGATTGTAGTGCTACGCCTACAAGAATTGCTTTTTCTGCTTCTTTTTTCGTGTAAAAATAATCGCTCATATATAAGGAAAAGAAAGGGCTGACGATGAACGACAGCCCCTTTATTAGTTTAAAGTGTCTTTCTTACTGTAATCTGAAGTTGATAGGTACAGTGTAAGATACTCGTACGGGTTTACCTCTCTGTTTTCCGGGTTTCCATTTCGGCATGGATTTTACCACGCGAACGGCTTCTTTATCCAAAGAAGGGTCAACACCTCTCAATACTTTCACGTCAGTGATGCTACCGTCTCTCTCGATCACGAATTGTACGGTAACTCTACCTTGGATATTGTTTTCTTGTGCAATAACCGGGTATTTCACGTTTTTACCTAACCATTTATTAATATCTCCCGGGAACGTGGGCATATCCTCTACTACTTGGAAAATATCTTCCTCACCGTAATCCCCTTCATCATAACCGGTTCCGTCATAGTCATAGCTATAATCAGTGCGGTTTTCCACGTTAGCTTCCACGTCTTCGATTTCCAGTTCTTCATCGATATCCAATTCTTGGTCAACGATCTCGATCAAGTCTGTTAACTTGGGAGCTGGAGGAGGAGGTGGAGGCGGTTTCATCATCTGTTGGGTAATTGGAATGATTTCCTCTTCCACGGGCTCTTCGGCTACGGTAACGAAACCTTCTTCTACTTTCGTGTTGGCTTTCCAGTTGAAAGCGCAAAGTAGAATACCTAGAGCCACTACCAGACCGATCTCGAAGAAAATACCTTTCTTTCCTTCTAGGTCTGCCTTAGGTGTTTTTTTGATTTCCATGTTATTAGTTTAATATTATAAGCTCTATATTTCTTCAATTTGCGTCGGTAAAAATAATCAAATTCGGTATAAACCACAATAGTTCTCTTCTTTTTTTTGAAGAAAATGTTAAATATAGGATTGATTTTCCTTTAAATATTCTTAAATAGAAGAGACTGTCTGTATTGGCAGTCTCTTTTTCAGAAGGTATTGGATTTTTATTGTAATCTGAAATTGATCGGTACCGTGTAAGATACTCTTACAGCTTTACCTCTTTGTTTACCGGGCTTCCATTTGGGCATGGATTTTATTACGCGAATGGCTTCTTTGTCCAATGAAGGATCGACAGGCCTTACTACCTGCACGTCGGTGATGCTTCCGTCTCTCTCGATCACGAATTGCACGATAACTTTGCCTTGAATATTGTTTTCTTGAGCGATAACCGGATATTTCACGTTTCGGCTTAACCATTTGTTAATGTCTCCCGGGAATGTGGGCATATCCTCCACTATTACGAAGATGTCAGGTTCGTACCCGTCGTCATCGTATCCGTTTCCGTTTTCGGTATAAGAATAATTTGTCTGATTCTCCACGTCCGCTTCGGCATCTTCGATTTCTAATTCGTCGCCAATGTCCAGTTCTTGGTCAACGATCTCGATCAGATCGGTTAATTTAGGGGCTGGTGGAGGGGGTGGGGGAGGTTTTAAGTACGAATGAGTGATCGGGATGATTTCTTCATCCATAGGTGTATCTATCACGGTATTGAAACCTTCTTCTACTTCGGTGGTCGCCTTCCAGTTGAAAGCGCAAAGTAGAATACCTAGAGCAACGACCAAACCGATCTCGAAGAAGATACCTTTCTTCCCCTCGAGGTTTGCCTTGGGTGTTTTTTTGATTTCCATATTCTTGCTGTTTAGATTCTGTAACTCTCGCATAATGTATCTGTAAAGATAATAAAATTTAGTGGCAAATGCAAATTTTTCGCTCTTTTTTTTATTGAAAATGTTAGATTTAGCTTCATGAATAAAGAGAAGTAAAAAAGGACAACCACTTGGATTGTCCTTTTTCGGGATGTTCGTATTGTATGTAAATCACTGTATGTTTCTAGTAACTGATGCGGAATGTGATAGGGATAGTAAATTTCACCCTTACGGTCTTATCTCTTTGCATTCCCGGTTTCCATTTCGGCATGGAGTTTACCACTCGAAGTGCTTCGCGATCCAAGTCCGGATGAACGGATCTTAACACTTTTGCCGCAGTAATGCTACCGTCTTTTTCAACAATAAATTCAATAAATATTTTTCCTTGAACTCCGCTTTCTCTTGCTCTTTCCGGGTAATTTAAGTTTTTCCTAAGCCATTTGTTTAAATCTCCGTTAAATTTGGGCATGAGCTCCGGGTTAAGAAATGGTATAGTTTCATCAAATTCTTCATCTCCCGTACCGGTCGAATATTGATCTTCTATACCTTCGATGCCGTTTATCGAGCCGTTTTGACTTTCGGTAACGTCAATGATGTCCGGATCATCCAATTCCAATTCCTCGTTCACGATGTCGATATAATCGATCGGCATCATTTTGATCTTGGGTAACGGTCTGGATGCTTGTTGAGGTACTACTATCGGAAGAACGTCATCTTCAATGGTCTCTGTATCCACGAGAATGATTTCTTTTGTTTCTTCTTGGTAGAATTTTGTCTCAAAGGCAAAAAACACGACTGCAAGAGCTACAACAAGTCCTATCTCGCGGAAAATGAACCGCTTGTTTTCCAAATTGGAACGGGATGTTTTTTTTGCTTCCATGACCTTGCGTTTTTGAAATGTTATCTAAACGTTAATTTGATGTTTCAAAAGTAGAAGATAAAAATGATATAAACAAGTTTTTCGACCATAAATGTGAATATTTTCTTAAATTTTTCTTCGTTGTATTTTAAAATAACGTTAAGAGTCCCGTGTTTATTAGGTTTTCTGGAATATTTGTTCATTGGAGGGAGGTGTTATTTATATCTTTTCTAACTTTGCATCATGATAAAAGTATTATTTATCCGGGTGCCGTCAGATGAAATGTATGACGAGGTGTTCACTTCTTTGCAAGATAAAGTGTCGGAAGAGTGTTTGGTTGAGGCGGGGAGCTTTAGAAATAAGGGTGTTGCTATACGTCGGGTACTTGGCGAAGCTTTAGCTGTTTTCGCTTTAAGGAAATATTTCAGGATGCCCTTCGGGAGTTATCGGTTTGCCCGGGGGGAGAAAGGAAAGCCTTTTGTCGCGGAGCGGGAGGATGTTTTTTTTAATATTTCTCATTCGGGGGTTTACGTGGTCTGTGCCGTTTCCGACGGGGAGATTGGTGTGGATATTGAAAAGCGGTCGAAGGCGAGAATGGAAGTCGCCGGGCGTTTTTTTCATGCGCAAGAAGTACGGGAATTGGAAGTTGCCTCTGGGGTTGAACAAGATAAATTGTTCTACGATTACTGGTCGGTCAAGGAGAGTTTCCTTAAATATACCGGTACGGGATTAACCCGCCCGTTGAGTAGTTTTGCCGTACGGTTTTCAGATGGAAAAATTTCATTGTCAGAGGGAATGAGGGAATTGCCTTTGTATGTTTATCCTTGTTTGATAGATACTGGTTATGCTTGTTATGTTTGCGGAGAATATAATGAGAAGCCTGCACTCTGTGCCGTTTCCTTACAAGAATTGATATGCTGAGTGGTTCGAAAGAATGAGAGCGTGTCAAAACACGCCCTCTCGTCAATAAGGTCTAAATGTCCATAATGTCGTAAGGTCAAATGCACAAGTAACCAATATATTATAATGTTGTTCATCAGAGTGTTATCAAATTACTGACTTTATAGACTTTAGGAGCCGAAGGCTCGACTTTATGGACTTTATAGACTAGAGGTGTGTTTTGACACATCCTAAATGCTGAGTATCTATCCTTTTGAAAGGCTTGCCATAATTCGGTTTATTTGATTTTTATTTTCGGGTTGAACACGTTTACTTATTTCCTGCAAACAGGTGCGAGTTTTTTCCAATTGTTGTTGATTGGCGATTTGTTCGAAATTTTTTAATTCTTGCAAAACGCTTACGAGTTCTTGTTCGTCCGGGAGTTGTTGAGGCAGACTTTGTAGCACTTTGAGGATTTCGTTGACCCGGTTGGTCTGTTTGTTGTTGATGATTTGCCGGAATAGCATACTGTATCTTAATGCTCGTGCCCCTTTGTAATTATCCTTTTCCAGTTGTTTTAGATCTGTTAGCCGACTGTCGAAATTCATATTCATCATTTTCATCATACGAAATTCATTTTTGTACGTGTTCATGATTTTAGTTTCTACCTCTTGGCGTCCCAGTTTTCTACTAAATGCTTTTCGGTTGTTCATGAGATAGCGGAAAACTGGGGTGTCGATACTTTCAATTGCATTTTTAATGAGATTCCAGTTCTCCGGTTTGCATAACTCGTTGATACCTAGTGAGGGCATCGTTCCGCTCAAAACCTCTTGTAACTGTTTTTTATCGTGTATTTGCAGAAAAGCGATGTATTCTTTTAAAAAGGTGTCACTTCGTTCGCCCTTTTCGTATTGTTGTTTCATTGCGGTCAATTTTACCGCATTTTTGACCTTCTGCACGAAATCGTCTTCAGGTTTAGATACCGCACCACCATCCATACGACAGAAAAGGCTTCCATCATGATTTAAGATCAGATAAGTCGGATAGATTTGTACTTGATATTTTTTTGCGATATCAATTCCTTCTCCTTCCTGCATATCCTTCATGATGCAGATGTAATTACTGTTAAAATAGTCGCCGCATTCTTTCAGCGGGAAGATGAAATTGACCATGTATTTGCATGGTCCGCAGGTCTTTGTGTAGCAATCGATGAATAATTTTTTCCCTGTTTGTTTTGATTTTGCCAATGCTTCATCAAAAGTCAGGTCTTCAAAATTTGTTCCTTCTTGGGCGATGCAGTTTCCTGTAAGGCATAATAGCAAACTGATAAGGTAAATGAATTTCATGGTTATTGTTTTAACGTGTTTCGTATTAATTTTTTCATTTCTTTACCGGGTCCGGGGGCAAAAACGGTCACGATTTTTCCTTCTTTATCTATAATAAAGTAACGGGGTACTCCGATGATATAATAATCCGTTTCAAAATGAGAATTTTCCGTCGGGGCGGAAATAAGATTCAAAAGTCCTGTCATTTTATTTTCTTCCAAGGCTTTTAACCATTTGTTGCGTGCATTTTTTTGATCAATGGAAATGCTTATAAATAAGATGTCTTTTTGATTGCGGAATTCATTTTGCAATTGTATGAATTTTGGCATTTTCTCGATACAACTACAACACCATGTTGCCCATATATCCGCAACAATAACCTTGCCTTTGAAGTCATTGAAAGTGTAAAGTATGCCATTTGCGTCTTGCAGTGAAGACAATGGGGCGGGCATTCCTTCTCGTAAGGGTGCGTATTGTTCGTAAAGACTCAATATTTCTTGTTTCAAGGGGGAATCTACCACGTGTGATTCAATGCTCGGACGTAAGTCTGCGATTTCTTTCGGGCATCCGTTGTTTTGGAATAAGAATTTCAGCTTTTTCAGATAGATTTGATGTAATAAGGTATTATTGCCGGACAGAATCTCTTTCAATTTGGTATAATCGTTGTGATTGAGGGGTCTGACGGGAAATTGTGTGGAAAAGGAAATTCCATCTCTTGCTTCATCGAAAGATTCCCCTTTTTTCAATGCTTGAATCATGTAATAATAATCCGTGAACTGTCCCGGGTTATTCTCTTGGATAAAGGCTGTAACTGTCGGGTTGTTTAACTTGATGGGAGGAATTTCCCGGAGTAAAAATTTAATATCGGCCTTTTCACCTTTGTTTTGGATGATATATCTTCCACTTTGGATGAGCATGAAGCACTTGTTCTGAATGGCTGACGGTGTATTTCTTTTACCCGTTTCTTTCATATTTTCACGATAGGTTTTTATAATATCTTTTGCATCGGAAAATTCTTTTGTCCATTCTTGTTTAAGATGTTGATAAAAATTATTGTTCTGTGCGAAAAGGGAAAAATGAAATAGTTGTAGGAAAATGAGAATCTTTATTTTCATGTTTTTATAATAAGAGAAAACAAGGTATCAAAAATTCTATTAGAACTTTTGATACCTTATAAATTTAGATGATTAATTTTGAGGACCTTGAGCTACTCCTTCTAGATCAATGCCACAATTGTTTTTTAAATGATTCACCACGATTTCATACCTTTGATTAATAAGCGGGTAAGTTTCCGGTGGATATTTTACTTGAAACTCTTTTCTGGTATAGAACATGGCTGCTCTTATATAACTGAGGAAATCCCGGTAAGGGTAAGCTTCTTTTTCCCAATTTGGGTTTGTATAGTGGGATAAACTGCTTGGAACAGTTTCTTTTTGGTTAAAACTGCGGTGAACGATATTTATAAATCCTCGGTTCATATAATAATTAGGATCGTCTTTTTCATAGTCTTTAGAAAGAATTGGATTCTTCGTGTAATCAATGCCATTCTTGAAATCGTTTGGTTCTATAAAAGTTCCATTTTGTAATGCGGCTTCAATCATTAAGTAGAGGAAAGTTGCGCGTCTGATTTTAAGTGATTGAGCATTCGGATGCGCTATTTCATCATCTGTGAAACTGATAGCCCAATAATCAAAACCGTCGGTTTTTAATGCAACAAAATTCCGATTTGTGGTTCCAGTTCCCGTTCCTGTCCCAGTTCCGGTTCCCGTCCCAGTTCCCGTTCCAGTTCCCGTTCCAGTTCCCGTTCCTGTTCCCGTCCCAGTTCCTGTCCCGGTTCCCGTCCCAGTTCCAGTTCCGGTTCCTGTTCCTGTCCCGGAACCACTATCAGCGTCAGGATCTTCCCCCGGTTGTAGCCCTCTTAGATTATCGAGCATATATATTTTTGCGGGTAATACAAGCTGTGCAATTTTAGGAGTCACGTAATTGAAGACGTGATTTTTCAAAAAGCCCAGATAATAAGGTGCTTGTTCATCGGTAAGATCGTTGCCATAATAAAGTTTACCTGTTCCTAAAGAGGTCCATTGTCGATTAAGGTCTTGAGGGGTAATACCTTTATAAAGTAAATATACTCCATAAGTATCATGAATCTCTTTAATTTCCGTATCCCATGGATTATTGCCTTGAGGAAATTCGAATCGAAGAACGGAGTAATTGCCGGAAGGTGTCACATCATTTTCATGATAACAAGATGTTATCATGAAAATACAACTTAGTACTATAAATAAATGCTGTTTCATAAATAGTTGTTTTAATTAGAGGTTAAATTACCGTCACGTGGAGCGGGAGCTAACGGGTTTTGTTCTAGTAAATTGTTCAGTTCCAATGCATCATCGGGCAAGGGTAGAGTGAAACCGGGATCATTTTCTTGAAGTGTGTACACGATCGTAGATGTTTCATCCGGATACCACGTGTGTTTTATTTCTTTCATTCCCCAGCGACGTAGATCAAACCAGCGGTGGTCCTCGAAACATAATTCCCTACGGCGTTCGTTATGTATAAACGTGATCAACTCGTCTGGGTCTGATATGCTTTCATTTTGGTAGTCGGCGGGGAAACGATATTTCCGGAAGTCATTCAGTGTACGCAGGGCTTCCGTTCCCGCGTTTGCATTCCCGGCTCTGTTCAACATGGCTTTTGCTTCGCATAAATTCAAATATGCTTCCGATAAACGGAAACTTCTACTAAAGATACCATTACCTGAAGTTGGTTGATAGTACAATGAGGAACTTACATGTAATTTCCCGAATGCTTGCGGCATTTTTTCCAATTCATTATTTTCGTTGACGATTTCATATCGATGGCGAATAACATAACGCTCCTTGCGGAGATCACCCGGAGTTTCGTCAAAACATTTCATCAACTCTTCCGAGGCTCTGAAAAAAGGACGTCCTTCTTTTCCTGCACTGGCGTTATAGACATAGTAAGTGACATCGCTCATGTTTCCATAGACCCATATCGTTTCAGGAGAATTGGTGTATGAATGATAATCCAAATACGTGGGATCGTAAGGATATGAAGGACGTTGAGTTGCAATCGTGTTTAAATCCAGTAAATGAAAATTCTCGTTTTGAATGACGTAATTGGCGTAAGTCGCTGCATTTTCCCATTGTTCCATGTATAAATAAACTCTCGAAAGAAGAAGTTGTACCATGGGGAGGCTTGTTCTTCTATTCGGTTGCCATTGTTGATCTACGGGTAATGATTTGTACAAGCGTTCGGCTTCTTGAAGGTCCTTTAGTATTTGTGAATAGACTTGTTCTACCGTATTTCTTTTTAGCTCAGATTCTTCAATACCACTGTTTAATTTCAAGGGAACGCCTAATGCCGTTTTATCGCTATTATAGGGAGTTCCGAAAAGGTTTACCAGATTGAAGTATGCGAATCCGCGAAGGGCAAATGCTTGAGCTTTTACGATATTGATAATGTTTATATCATCTTTTATATCAACAATATAATCTAGGATGGCATTTGTCCCTAGTATCACGGAGTAGTAAGCGCTATAAATGTTGGTATGATTTTGTCCGGTAGATTTCATTACCTCGTACAAATTTGATTGCCAAGAGTAGGGTGCCCACCATTGATTTGGATCTGCACCAACCTTGGGTTCTTGGTAAGGAGCGGCGGTGACGTCATCGTCCAATAATTGAAGGAAGAGGTTTAGTCCCGTGCTGGTATAACGTAGATAAGCTTCTCCCAGCAAAAGTTCATTTAAGGAGGTTGCGTCTTTAGGTACGAATTCACTCTTGGATTTGGGTTCAAGAAAATCTCCGCATCCGCCAAATATCAAGCTGATAATAAGGGTAAATATAATTCTTTGTTTCATGACTGCTTTTATTAAAATCCTACACTCAAACCAAACGAGAAAACCTTGGGCATAACGCTGGTTCCTAATTCCGGGTCAAAGCCATTAAAGCGACTGCTACCGATAACAAACGGATTATTTACGTTTGCGCTAACGGAACAGTTGGTGGCACCGAATTTGGAACATAACTGCACCGGAAGATTCCATGTTAGGGAAAGTTGCGTGCAACGTAAAAAAGATGCGTTTACCACCATCGCGTCAGAATTAGCCCACATTCCATAGATGGAATTTGCCGTGGTGCCGTCCGGGAGTTGTATGTTGATAACATCTTCGACGGAAGTGTACAATGCCGGGTAAATCGTGTGTTTTTCATCTCCGGGTTTTTGCCAACGTTTTAACAAATCCTTTGATAGATTGTTATAAGGTTCCGGTAGTTTCCCGTGACTAAAACTGCTATAAGGGTTTGGAAGACGTTTTTTACCACCCAGCAACACAGAGAAACTTGCTCCTACGGATAAACTTTTATAACGGGCACGTGTGGAAACTCCCCCGGAAAAGTAAGGGTCGGTTTGTCCGGAATAAACGAGGAAGGTGGTTGGGTCGATATCGGAATCCGTTTCTTCAAAATCAATCTTGTTGAAGGTCGGGTATCCGGTTTCCGGGTCTAGGCCGGCGAAAGAGTAAGACCAGAAGCCACTGATTGGATAGCCTTTTTTCAATAAACGCTCGCGGTTCCCGTTAATAAAATCGTTTTTGTTGATTTTATCCACTCTTGTTCTGATATCGTCATTTTGTGCTTTGTTCCAGTTCTTGGAAGCATTGATATTGATAGTCCATGCGAAATTTTTTCTCTTGTAGGGGGTTAAATTGATGGAATACTCTATTCCGTGATTGTGAATACGTCCTCCGTTCAGTTTCATGCTAGCCATTCCGTATTCTTGAGCGATATCTTGACTGATAATAGCGTTTGAACGTCTGCCGTAATACTCTAGGCTCATGTTGATGCCATTAAATAATTGTAGGTCTAATCCCAGATTCCAAGTTTTTGTCCGTTCCCATTTCAACAGGGGATTGGGTATGCTGGATATTGTCAAGTAATACTCCTTGTAATGTTGGAGGATTCCTCGATGGCGGACAATAAGCTCCGGGCTTACGGAAGTTACTACGTTTCCTTGAACTCCGTATGTAGCACGGAAATTCAATTGATTGAGCCACGGGAGATGAATTTTGATGAATTCCTCTTCTGCCATTCTCCAAGATACACCGAATGAATATGTCGGGTCGAATTGCTTGTTGGCATCTTGCCCGAATCGGTTCGAGGCATCGGATCTCACGTTAGCGTTGATTACGTAGCGGTCTTTCAAGGAATAGGCGAATGTGGCAAAAAAAGAAACGAAATTGTTCGTTATAGACGTATTTTTCCAACCACCTTGATAGAGTTTATCCAATGCTCCCCAGCTAATCGGTTCGACGCCTCCCACGGGTATAATTTCTGTCGGGATTGTAGGGCTAACCAGAAGTTCTCCGCGTTCGGGTATGTATCCCCATACAGTGTTCGTGTTATTTTTATTCTCCTCCGAACGAATTTCCATGGCAGCCATCCCGTTGATGCGGTGAATATCATTGAAAGTTTTGGAAACCAATATTTTGTTTTGCATATTATAGGAGGTGGTGTTCGTTTCGTTTGTGGCTAACTCTCCCCCGAACGGTAACATGGCTGCATTAAATCTGTCGGAACCTGCAATTTCCGAATTATAAGGATAACCGCGATAGTTCAGCTCGATATAAGAAGTTTTTTCACCTGCGAATGACTCTGCATTATTCATCCCGTACGCTACGCTTCCCACGAACTGGTATTTCAGCCAATTCGTGATACTCCAATCGGCGTTGAGCGAAATATTGAAATTTTTGGAATCGTTTTTGGAATAACTGTTTTCCATTTCGTGCAGTATGTTATAACCGTATTCCAGTACACCCGTTCTATTTAGCTTGTATTGATAGTATTGCTTGTAGAATGCCAATTCTCCATTCTCTTCGTGTACAGGGATTGCCCGGCTGGTATTTTTTGCGTAAGTTTCCGGGCTAACCCCCGGACCGTATCCTTTTTTCTCCCCGACAGAACCGTTTATATTGAGAGTAACCGCTAAAGATTCGATAAATTGAGCTCTGATGTTCAAGCGGGAGGTGAAGCGTGTCATATCATCACCCTTCTGGCTACCATGATTTGACGAGTAGCCGAAAGAGGCGTTGTAAGTCACTTTTTTTGTTCCCCCGGAAACACTTAAGTTATGGTTGTGGCTGAATGAATTGCGACATAGCAAATCAAACCAATCCGTGTTGCATGTTTCCAGTCTTTCCATTTGTTTCATGAAATCGCTTTCACCAATCAGGCGATTGTTAAACATGGCCATCAAGCCCTCGTATGTATAGATCTGGGGAAGGGGATCTTTCTGGTACCGGATTCCCGAATCGTAAGCTTCTTTACTGAACTGGATACGTTCTTTCGAGTTCATGTAATTGAACATGCCATAGTTCGGGCGGGTACGGAGTGAAAAATTATTAGAATAGCGGATGCTGGTTCGCTCGGTGCTTCCTTGCTTGGTGGTAATTACGATAACGCCGTTGGAGGCTTTGGAACCGTATATCGCGGTGGCGGAAGCGTCTTTTAAAACCGTGATGGTTTCTATGTCGGCAGGGTTCAACCATGAGATTTGGTTACCGATCAGGTTTTTCATGTCTTCCGTGACTGCGGCAGTGGCGTCTAGCGGGAGCGGGTCAGGTTGGATAATTCCGTCTACAACCCACAACGGGTCAGAGTTACCGAGAACGGTAGATGTACCCCGAATCGTTATTTTTGGGTTACTGCCGATTCGGGAAGACGAGTTAACCACCACCATTCCCGGGATTTGTCCTTGCAGCATCTGGTCGATGGAGTTGAATGCCGGCATCATGATATCTTCCGCTTTTACGGTAGTGTATGCTCCCACCATGTCTTTCCGGGGAAGGCTACTGTACCCGGTAGACACTACGGTCACTTCGTCCAGTTGTGACGCATCCAGCTTTAAGGTAACTTTCAGGGGGGTGTCATCCGTGCATTTCACTACCTTCGTTTCCATCCCGATAAAAGAGAATATCAGGCTGTTGTCGCTTTTCCCGGGCAGGGCGATACTGAAATTTCCGTTCACGTCAGTGGAAACACCCACGGTTGTTCCCTTGATGAGAACCGTCACCCCGGGAAGCGGTTCCCCGTTTTCGTCAACCACGGTCCCTTTAATGATTCTTTTCGTTTGCGGTTCTTCTGCTTTTTCTTTAACCACGACCACTCCTTCTACCATCGAGTAAGCTAACCCGAAATGCTTCAGTACGATGTCAATGGCTTGTTTCACGGGAGTATTCTTGACCACAAGGTCTTTGCATTTTTTGTCTTTTACCTTTTCGAGGTTATACATGAATTTGACACCGGTTTGTTTACGGAACTCGTTAATGACTTCCACGAAAGAGGCATCCTTGTAGTTTAGGTTTACCGTTGTATCTTGTGCGTAAGTTATTTTACTGCACAATAATGAAACGGATAAGAATAAAAAACTGACAAAGATGTACGCTGTTCTTTTCTTCTTTTTCATAATGTTGTTTTATTATTTGGTATGATTATCCAGAGTTACCTCTGGTGTATTATATTCCGACGATGATATTTTTCCCTCTGACTTCGATTTTTACATCCGAACTTTTCTCGAACATTTCGATGAATGTACCGATATTTTTGAAACGACTTAAGTCACCCGAGAAGTGTAGGTCTTTTACCCGTTCTTCCGTGTAGAACACGTGAATGTCATACCATCTTTCGAGTTGGTTCATAATATCTTCCAGCCTCATTTCTTGGAATAGGAACATGCCGGTTTTCCATGAGGTGGCGTAACGTGTGTCCACGGTTTTTATTTCTTTTTGCCCGTCTTGTTTTATAACGATTTGTTGCTTGGGAGTCAAGATAAACTTTTCCCCGTCGGGAGTGAGGTAGGCTATTTTTCCGTTTACTAGGGTTGTTATGGTTTCCCGGTTTCCCGGGTAATTGTTCACGTTGAATTCCGTACCCAGCACGGTGATGTCACCCCTGTCTGTTTTCACGATAAAGGGAGCCGTCGAGCGATTGACGCTGAAATAGGCCTCTCCCGATATGGTTACTTCTCGGGTAGAATCGGTGAAATTAACCGGGTAAGTGAGTTGCGAATCGGAGTTCAGCCACACTCTTGTACCATCAGACAAGGTCAGCGTGAATTCCCCACCCCGGGGTACAATCAACGTGTTGTGGATAGTTCCCGTTGGAACGAGGTTTGTCGGTTCGTACTGCAAACCTGTTGTGTCGATTTGGAGTTTTGTCCCGTTTTGCTCTATGGTTTGGTGGGTCGTGCGATTCAGTTTGATTTTCTGACCGTTGTGTGTGATTAGTAACGCTTGCTGTTTTCCGGGATGAATGTCCGATAAATATATCTCCTTATAATGCTCGTGTCGCTTGTGTCCTTGACGCATGAATAAAAATGTTCCCGAACCAATCAAAATTAGAATGGCAACAGCGATTCTTACATAGGTATACTTCGGCGTTATTTTCGTCGGGGTGATATTTTTGTGATAAGCTTTCAAATAATCGAACCGTTCCTGAGCCTCTATTTTCCGGCGTAGGTATCGGTCATCGGAAAATTTCCGGGCAATATCTTCCAGTCGGGAATCCTCGTGTGAGGATTGCTTTTCCTTGTTCAAGACTTGGCGAAACAGCCAATCGGATTTTTCATGTAAAGAGTTCCACTTCATGATATAGTCATTTTTGTTGTACACTATATCCCAAAAGTGGTTTGGCGGGTGACAGCTGACGTGATTTTTTTTTCTTGTCGTGATTATTTTAATATTTCCAGTAACAACAATAAACCGAAATACTCTTTTAAATTTTCTTTTATAAATAAATATGCCCTTTTTTTCTGCGTTTTGACAGTGTTAGCACTAATGCCAAGTTGTGATGCGATTTCCTGAATGGAAAGCCCGTCTATGCTTAACCGTAGTATGGTTTGGCGTTGTTCGGGGAGAAGCGCTATGACCATCCGTAATTTGCGAATGACATCTTCCTCGATAGCTTGATAGAATACATCTTCCTCTTCTTCCGCTTGCACCGAACTCCATTCCGCTTTTCGCCTGTCTTCCACTTTTTGGTCCCGGATGTATTTTAGCGTGTTGTTATACACCGAGCGGTATAGATAGGATGACAATATTTTGACATCTTGAAAATGTAGGCTTGATTTCCAGATTGTAACCAGACATTCTTGAACAATGTCCTCCGCTATGTTTGTTTCGTTTATGATAGAAGACGAGTAATTGCACAATGCCCCGTAATAAAAGCGATACAATTCTTTCCACGCGAGTGGGTCTTTGCTGTTTATTCCTTGTATGAATTTATCGGGCTTTGTCATGATTGCGGCTGTTCTTCTATTTGCAAATAAACAAAAAACAGTAGAAATGACAAAATACAACCATGTTAATGATTGTACTTTGTCATTATATTTATTGTTTTAAAGTTGCTCTGACAGGTATTTTTCAAATTCGCCGGATGAGGGTTTGGGAAGATTAATCCTTGCGATTTTCCCGTCCGGGGTGATTAATATAAATTGGAAAATAGTCTGGGGATTATAGTGGTATCCCGCGAGGAATTCCCTTGTCTTTTCCAAATACAGGTGTGTGCCTGTTTGGATATCTTTGTTCCTGATAACTTCCCTCCAATATTCATTCTTGGGTTCAATGGAAAGGTTAACCAGTTGAATATTCTTTTCCTTGAATAATGGGGTTAATTTATTAAGGTAGGAAAATTCGGCGATACAAGGAAAAACGTTCTGCCAGATATAAAGGCAGACGTACTGGTTCCGGAAATCTTTTAAGGAAAATTCTTTTCCCGTCGAGTCCCTTGCGAAGAAATCTATCGCTTCGTTACCCGGTTCAATGCGAACCCAGCTATCGTAAACGTCCGTGTATCGGGATAATAATTCCGGGTTCGTTAGTTTTTCGCGTGTTATTTTATCCAGTTCCTCTATTTGTACAATTCCGTTGCGTTGCACGTATTCATTTGCCCAAGTGGAGATGAAGTATTGAATCACTTCATCTTGTTTGAAATTTCGAGAGATGTATTGTATGCGTTGTAACACGTTCTCGTAAGGCGTTATTGCCTTGGCTTCGTTCTGTGCGCTGAGGAAAGAACATGCGTGCGTGATAAAGTTCCGGTATTCTTGAAGGTCAAGGTAATCTTTGTCTTCCTCGATCCAATTTTCGAGCGTGGTGTAATAATTGGCTTCGATTTCTTCTTTCTTTTTCCAGCCGTGAGCGTAAGGATAATTCAAAAGAACGGAGCCGAGTAAATATTTAATACGAGCGTGTTCCAGTTTCACGAATTTCTTGCTTGCTTTTTTCAGTGTGTTTTCGCAAGAATCTAGCAAGCGTGAATTTTCCTGTATCGCTTCTTTCAATTTTGTTTCAAATTCTGGCAAGGGCAAAGAATAAATGTTACGGGAAGGGAATACGGCTTTCCAGCGGGAGAGGTATTCCGTGATAGGAGGACGGTCCCCTGTGAGCTTAGACGTGCCGTGAAGTTTTTTACCATCGAATGTAAGGTGGATATGATCCCCTTTCTCCGCGTAAATTTGTTTGCGTTCACTGAATCCGTTGTGTAAAGTTAGGTAGATTGCCTCGGCGTTGTCTATGATACGTTCTCCGTGTTTGGCGGAGTCGAATTCAATGACTCTTACGTCATATTCTGTTGTTGATATGCCCAGCCCGATTTCCGGCAGTTCGTCGACGTCAATGGAGATTTTTATATTGTTCCCGTGACGTGGTGAGGTGGCGCAAGAGATTAGCGTGAAAAGTAAAAAGAAATAATAGCATTTCATGTTTTAGATTTTATTTAAGTGATTTACTACTTATACTAATCCCAAAAAATGCTAGAGGGTGACAGGAGAGAGAAGAAAAATTTGCAACATGGAGGTGTGTTTTGACACACCTCTAGTCTATAAAGTCAGTGTTTTGATAATACTTTGATGGTCAGTGTTATAATATACTGGTTACTTGTGCATTTGACCTTACGACATGATGGACTTTTAGACCTTATGGACGAGAGGGCGTGTTGCGACACGCCCTCGTGTTATACTAGATTATGCTTGTTCAAGTATTCCGCTATCTGCACGGCATTCGTGGCGGCTCCCTTGCGGAGGTTGTCGGAAACGACCCACAGGTTGAGGCTGTTCGGCTGGGAGAAATCCCGGCGGAGGCGTCCCACGAAGACCTCGTCCCGCTCGTTGGCGGTGATTGCCATGGGGTAGAGATTTTGCATGGGCTCGTCTTGCACGACGATGCCGGGGGATTGAGCCAACAGGGTGCGAACCTCGTCCAAGTCGTAGTCTTTCTCGAATTCGAGGTTGATGCTCTCGGAGTGTCCGCCCACGACGGGAACCCGCACGGCTGTGGCGGTTACTTTAATCGTGTCGTCGTTTAATATTTTGCACGTTTCGTTCACGAGTTTCATCTCTTCCTTCGTGTACCCGTTCTCGGTGAACGAGTCACAGTGCGGGAGGCAGTTGCGGTCGATGGGGTGTGCGTAGGCTTTCTTTACTTCTTTGCCTTCCCGTTCACCTTCCAGTTGGTTGATGCCTTTCAGACCGCTTCCGGTGACGGATTGGTAAGTGGATACCACCACGCGTTTGATTCCGTATTTCTTGTGCAGGGGAGCCAAGGCGACCAGCATCTGTATCGTCGAGCAATTGGGATTGGCTATGATTTTATCTTCCCGGGTCAGCGTGTCGGCGTTAATCTCCGGTATCACGAGTTTTTTCGTGGGGTCCATTCTCCACGCGGAGGAATTGTCGACCACGGTTATTCCCGCGGCGGCAAACTTGGGAGCCCATTCGAGGGAGGTGTCCCCCCCGGCGGAGAAAATAGCGATTTGGGGTTTCATGTCGATAGCGTCCTGCATTCCCATGACTTTATAGTTTTTTCCCTTGAAGGTGATTTCTTTACCCACGGAACGCTCGCTGGCGACCGGTATCAATTCTGTTACCGGAAAATTCCTTTCTTCCAAAACCTGCAACATTTTTCTTCCTACAAGACCTGTTGCGCCTACTACTGCTACTTTCATTTCGAATGGATTTTTAATTGTTTGAAAGCCTGTTACGGCATTTCTTGTATATAAGTTAGTTGTTTTATTACCGGGTCAAAAATAGTGAATAAGCATTGCTTCGGCAATAGGAACGAGGTATTTTTTCAATATTGTGTCCCCGTGTTAAAATTGTAACAGAACGGTTGACATACCCTTGAATGCCCCTTCTTTAATCTCAATCTGTGGCACGTGCGAATTTATTGTCCGGTGAATCATTGCGAGAACAGGCATGTCGTTGGTGTTAAAAAAGCCTATTGTTTACTAAATCGTGGGCGAAGAGTGGGCAAACTGTGGGCGATGAGTAGGCGATGTCGCCTAATACCCGCCCAATACTCACCCGAAAGTCACCTGTCGGGGTTATGTAACAGTTGGTTTACAGGAGTATATCCTTAGTTCTTGCAGGAAGTGTTTACCGTGTGATCCATGCCTCGCCGTTGCACCATCTCTTTGTCTTGTTTTTTCAAACCGACTTCGTAGTAATTGATCGGGTTGTCGTGATCACCGAGGTACATACGCGGTTGTCGTTTGAAAATCGGGTTGATTAGCGAAAATTCCGGCTCGAAGTGCGAGGTGTTGATCTCGGCAAGGTTCAGCAGGGTATGGAAAATATGGTTCGTGGCAACGGGTGCGTTGCTGTTGTAGCGTGCCACTTGATAGAAATTGGGACGTGCCTCGATGTAATTGTCCGAGAACCAGATCATGAACGGGATATGTAGCTGATAATAGGTCGGGATCGGCGAGGCGTGCAGGAAGCGTTTCCGGCTGTCGTCGAGTAGGTCTTCCCCGTGGTCGGGGGAGTAAATCATGGTGGCGTCGCTGCCGGAGGCGCGTAATATCTCGATCACGTTGTGCAGGAAATGATCCGTGTAAATGATACTGTTATCGTAGGCGTTGACGAGTTGTGCCTTGTTTTTGTATTCGATTTCGGTGGCGTCAGCCGGGGTAAAGTGAGCGAACTCTTCCGGGTAGCGTTCCTTGTAATTGAAGTGTGAACCGTAAGTGTGGAACACGATGAGGAGGTTGTCGTTTGCCAGCGAGTCGATATAATGCTGCATGAAAGGTAACATGGCTTCGTCGTAATTGTTGATCGTGATTAAACCGCCGTCCTCGGTGGGGCGGATGTTTTTGTAATAATCAGCTTCCTCGCCGAAATAGTCGGTAAACGAGCGGTTCGGTACTTGGTTGGAAAGGAACACGGTCTTGAATCCGGCTTCCTTGAAAGCGGTCACTACACTTTTTTGGGTGTACAGGCGCTCGTAATGACAGGCGTCGGCGGCAGACAGGATGAGAGGCACGCTTTTGTGCGTGGTATTCGATTGCGTGATGGCGTCTTTGTACAAGACGAGGTTAGCCTCGTTTTTCAACTTCGGGTTGGTTTCCCGTTCATAGCCCCACAAGCTCCAATTCTCGGCACGTCCGGCTTCCCCGATGACGAGGACGTATATTTCCCGGCGTTCATGGGCGGTATCCCGTGTGGCGCGGAACGTGAAGTCCTTGGAGGTGACGGGGTAATCCATGCTGCGGTTCCATTTCTTGCAGGCAAAGTAGAAGTTGTACATCACGTTTGCCGGGTAGAGGTCTGTTTTTACCTCGTAGGTGTTGTCCCGTCTTTTCTCGTAAGCGGTAAGACCGGAGCCGATGATGAGTAACACGAGTCCCCACGTGATCATTTTCCGGCGAAAAGCGGCAGGGCGGACTACCTTGTGATGGACCGCGATGGAAGCTAGCACGATGACCGGGATGTAGAGGACGCACACGATGATAATGGAGGGCCAGATGTTGCCCAGCAGTTCGCCCGCCTCGGACGCGTTCGTGGTGGGCAGGTTCAGGAACATGTCCACGGCAATGACGGATTCCCCGAAGAGGTAGAATAGCACGAGTTGGAACGCGTGCAGGATAAGCACGGGGATGAGTATGAGTTGCATGAGTCCCGCCCGTTTGAAGAGCGAGAAGACGATCATGTAGATGCTCAAGGGAACAAGAATCAGGATGATCTTCCCGATCGCGGAGAGAGGTTCCGTGAATATCAGGCAGAAGTTGGGGACAAGGTTCAACACGATGAAGAGCCAGAACAGGGTTTTGCTCTTTTTCACGAAGTTGACAAGTCCTTTAGAAAGCCTCGTTAATATTGAAGTAGAATGCTTTGACGCCTTTGCCGATACCATAATCCAATCTTACGTTAATTCTGTTTTTAAATTCCCAACGGTAGCCGATGCCATAAGTGGGCAGGGTGTGGCTCCATTTAAACTTGTCCATGTCCGGAAACACGTTTCCGGCACCTGCCCACGCGGTTATGCCGTGGCGGTTGTATATTTTTTGACGGAGTTCTACTTGCGCCTGTATCAGGTCATTGTCCCGGTAGCGTCCCTCGTAGTAACCTCTCATGCTGTACGAACCGCCCATCAGGGCAACCATACTCCACGGGGTGTCCCCGTAGTTGAATATTCCTTGTAATTGCGTGGCAACGATAGCTCCTTTCCACGCTTTGTGATAGTACCGGAAGTCGAAGCTGGTACGCTTGAAATCCTGATCGTTACCGAGGAAGCCGGGAAAGAACTGTTGCTCCAGTTGTACGTAGATTCCCTTGTAAGGGTTCGGGATAAAATCTCTCGAGTCATACGAGATGATGATTCCGGGCCCGAAGGTGGTGACGTTCTTGGGTGCCCCGTTGAGGAAGCTGATGTCGTCGAAATCTTTCGCATTCACGTTGCGGAACATGAGGTTGGGACCCACGTAGAGGTTGGGTGCCAGACGCCACAGGAGTTCTAGTTTGACTTGTTGTTCCAGTCGTTTATATTCGGTGTTGCGGTCTTCATGTCTGCCGGCTTCATAACCGATGCCCCAGAATTCGCTGGGGAAGGAGAAAAAGTACATGTTGGCGTTGAGCCGGAAACGGTCACGCGGGAAGATGCTATTGTTCCGGATTCCCAGCAGGTAGAAACCCGTGGTGGTGATGTCCCCGTAGATGGCGACGTTGGAGGGGGATATGGTTTTGTCGTGCCGGTCGATACGGTACAGCCCGGATGCCACGAGTCCGAGCCCCAGTTTGGTGTCGCTCGAAAAATGCGGTCCCCCGATAATAGAGAAGTCGAATCGCTTTTCGGCTTTCTCTTTGTTGGCGTCCGCGAAATAACGGTAGAACCGATGGAAGAATCCGGTCTTCACGGGTGTGGTGTCAACGGTGACCGTGTCTTGCCCGGTGGCGGAAAGCGACAGGACGCATAATAACGCGATATATAGTGTATGTCGAATCATTTCAGATTGATAAAGTTAAATTAGCATAGATTAAACAATCATTCATCTCGTGATTTCCTTGTACGCAATATTTGTGCCAATTGTTGGGTTAGCCGACAGAGATTCTTTTGGCAGGTCGTATAATCATTAGGGAAAAGTAAGGGAATTCGATTTCCACGAGGGCGTTCCGGTCGGTTTCATGTTGTTCGTTCGCGGTACCCACGTTTTGGTAATAGTGGTATTCGGCATCCGGGTGTTGACGGATGAATTCGTGGACGGTATCGGTGCATTGCGATAATTTCATGATGACGATAACGTGGTTCGTGGTGGTGAGCTCGTGAAGTTCTTCCGGTGTTGTTTTGCCCGGCAGGACGACGAGTTTTTCTTCCTGTTTCACGATATGAAGTCCCGATACCGCTCCCGCGGCGATGAACGCGGGTACTCCGGCAATGACGGAGGTGGGGATGTGCATGGAGGCGAGTTTCTCGAACATGTAGTTGCCGGAAGAGTAGAAGCCGGAATCGCCTTCGGCTGTGACGGCAACTGTTTTCCCCTCGGCAACCCGTGCGGCGATTTCGAGGCAGAGCTCGTCGTAAGCCCGGTTGGCAAACGTGCGGTCTTTGGACATCGGGACGTGGAAGATTCGGATTTTATTAGCCTCGACGGGTAGGGACAGGATGATGTCCCGGGAGTACGATTTGAAAGTCCCTTCTTTGCTTTTCGTGCCGGGGCAATAGATTACGTCAACTTCCTGCAAGGCTTTTAATGCCTTGACCGTTATTAACTCCGGATCGCCCGGACCGAGGGAGATGCTGATTACTTTCATAGTCTATTAAGTCTATAAAGTCCGTAAAGTCTATAAGGTCCATAAGGTCAGTTCTCGAAGTTGTCGTGATGTTTCTGGTGTTTGGGACTTTACGACTTTATGGACCTTATGGACTTTATGGACCTTTTGAACTGATTCCGGGTGCAAAAGTCGTTAAAAAACGGATACGCTCAAAATAATATTTATATATTTGCAGGCGTCTTGGTGCTTCCGTGTTGGAAGAAAAGGGAATCCGGTGAAATTCCGGGGCTGTCCCCGCAGCTGTAAAGTCGTTTCCTGCCTCGAAGGTGGGCAGATTTTTTCTATAAAACCACTGGATTGGAATCCGGGAAGGAGAAAAGATGACAAGCCAGAAAACCTGCCAGATGACACGAATGATTAATACTTTCGGAGGAAAAGAGATGAATGGATTAGTACGTTTATTGTGTATTTTGTGTGCTTGCGGAGTGTTTTGTTGCTGCAAGTCGAAAACGAGTAAGAAGTCGGTCGAGAAACAGACCGTTCAGGCGGGGAGCGATTCGATTCCCCGGGTTCGGATTAAGTACGCTAAAGGGTTTTGGTTGGAGTACCGGGACGGGTATGCCGTGTTGAATGTCAAAGACCCGCAGGAGAGTAGCCACACGTGTTACCAGTACGCTTTGATTCCCCGGGGGAAGAAGGTGCAACCCCCGGCGGGGGTGCCCGTGGTGGAGGTTCCGGTGCGGAGCGTGGTGTGCATGACTTCTTTGCAGTTGTCTAATTTTATCAAACTGGACGCGACGGACCGGGTGGTGGGTATCACGAGTACCCGTTTTCTTTTTAACGGGGAGATGCAGAAGCAGGTGGACGAGGGGAAGACTCGCCGTATCGGGATAGAGGGGAATTTTGATAACGAGATTATCATGAGCCTGAATCCCGACCTGATGTTGATTTCGCCTTTTAAACGCGGGGGGTATGATGCTGTGAAAGATATCGGGATTCCTCTGGTGCCGCATCTCGGGTACAAGGAGATGACTCCTCTCGGGCAGGCGGAATGGATTAAGTTTGTGGGGTTGTTGCTGGGAATGGAGGATAAGGCGGGATTGGAATTTGACCGGATAGAGAATCGGTATAATTCGTTGAAAGCGATGGTTGGTGACGTGGAACGCCGTCCCGTGGTGTTTAGCGGGGAGTTGAGGGGCGGGGTGTGGTATGCCGTGGGGGGGAAGAGTTTTCTGGCACAGCTTTTCCATGATGCGGGGGCGGATTATTTCTTGAAAGACGACCCCCGTTCGGGTGGGGTGACGTTGGATTTCGAGACGGTGTACAATCAGGCGGAGAGTGCCGACTACTGGAGAATCGCGAATAGTTTTGCCGGGGAGTATTGTTATGCCGCATTGAAGGCGCAAGACGAGCGTTACGCTGATTTCAAGGCTTTTAAGGATAAACGTGTCATTTATTGTAACATGCGGGAGAAGCCGTTTTACGAGAGTATGCCCGCTGAACCGGAGGTGGTGCTTGCCGATATGATTCGGGTGTTTCACCCGGGTGTGTTGCCCGACCATGAACCGGTGTATTACGATTTGCTTAATAAATAAGAGTGCATGGGACGAGGGAGAAATACGATATGGATGTTTTTTATCACGGTGTCTATTGTGGTGTTTTTGTTATTGAATATGTTGTTGGGCTCGGTGTCTATCCCGTTTTCCTCGGTTTGGAACGTGCTGACGGGTAGCGGGGATGAACCGGTGGCTTGGCAGAATATAATTTTGAAGTCCCGGTTGCCGCAAGCGTTGACGGCGTTGGTGGCGGGTGCGGGACTTTCTATCAGCGGGTTGCAGATGCAGTCTATTTTCCGTAATCCGTTGGCGGGACCTTCCGTGCTGGGTATCAGTTCGGGGGCGAGTCTGGGGGTGGCTTTCGTGGCGGCGTCGGCCGGTAAACTGGGGGGAGTGGCCTTGAGTCGTCTGGGATTTATCGGGGAGGTGGCGCTGTCTGTCGCGGCTATCGCGGGGGCGTTGTCCGTGATGGGATTAATCGTTTTCGCTTCCCGGAAGATACGGGGGAGTGTTACTCTCTTGATTATCGGGGTGATGATAGGGTATATCGCGAATGCCGTTATCGGGGTACTGAAGTTTTTCAGCGTGGAGGAGGATATCAAGGCGTACGTGATTTGGGGATTAGGTAGTTTCGCCCGGGTTTCGGGGAACCAGATGATGTTGTTCGTGACGATTATGGCGGTGATTATCCCGCTGTCTTTTTTGTTGATTAAGTCGTTGAATCTGTTGATGCTGGGGGACGGGTACGCCCGTAATCTGGGATTGAATATCAATCGTGCCCGGGTGTGGGTGATTACTTGCTCCGGGGTGTTGACGGCGATTGTTACGGCTTATTGCGGTCCGATTATCTTTTTGGGGTTGGCGGTGCCTCACTTGTGTCGCGCGATATTCCAGACTTCAGACCACCGGGTATTGATGCCGACCTCGATGCTGGTGGGGGCTTCGCTGGCGTTGCTTTGTAATTTGATAGCCCGTTTGCCGGGGTTCGAGGGGGCTTTGCCCGTGAATTCGGTGACGGCATTGGTCGGGGCGCCGGTGGTGGCGTCGGTGTTGTTCGGGAAGCGGAAGAGGAATGAGGTGGAAATTTAATAATTTGCGATTTATGATTTACGATTTGTGATTTTAAATTTGGGTTATGGTTCGTTTGGTAAATCTTTCTATCGGGTACAAGAGTAAGAGCGACACGAAGGTGGTGGCTCAAGGGATTTGCACGGAGATAAACGAGGGGGAGTTGACTTGTCTTTTGGGGGCGAATGGAGTGGGGAAGTCCACGCTTTTGCGCACCTTGTCGGCGTTTCAACCGAAGTTGGGAGGGGAGATTTTTATTATGGGGCGGGAGCTCGGTACTTATTCAGACAAGGAGTTGTCGAAGACGATAGGTGTAGTGCTGACCGAGAAATGCGACGTGCGCAATATGAGTGCCCGGGAGTTGATAGGGATGGGAAGAAGTCCGTATACCGGTTTCTGGGGAACGCTTGACAAGGAGGACAGCCGGATAGTGGAGGAGTCGATAGCGCTGGTGAAGATTGAGAATCTGGCTTCCCGTATGGTACACACGCTGAGTGACGGGGAGCGGCAGAAGGTGATGATAGCGAAAGCGTTGGCACAACAGACACCCGTGATATTTTTGGATGAGCCGACGGCATTTTTGGATTTCCCGAGTAAGGTGGAGATTATGCAGTTGCTTCACCGGTTGACACGGGAAACCGGGAAGACTATATTTCTTTCGACGCATGATTTGGAACTCGCCTTGCAGATTGCTGACAAGATATGGCTGATGGATAAGCAACACGGCATCACGATAGGCACACCGGAAGATTTGGCGTTGGAGGGACATTTGAGTAGTTTTTTTGCCCGTAAGGGGATTGTTTTTGATATGGAAACAGGGTTGTTTCGGATAGAGAATCAATATACTTCGCGTGTGCGCTTACAGGGACACGGGCAAAAGTATGCCATGGTGCGGAAGGCGTTGCAGCGTAACGGAATGTTGGCAAACCGGAACGTGGAGTCGGAGGTGTACGTGGAAACGGGTGATTTGACAACTTCGGGTTTCAAGATTAACGTGCCGGGAAAGCCCGTGATAGAGGTGCAGACGATTGAAGAGTTGTTAAGCGCTATGCCTGCTGTCTTGCCGGAAGGGTAAAAAATAAGGCAGCTCCTTATTCAGGGCCGCCTTGCTTCTTTTGCGGTTGTAAACTTTCTTTGATTTGTGAACCCTGCTGATGTTCACGGGATGGAGATGCTCCCGTATCTCTTCTTCCCTTCGGGCTTTCCTCGTTGCTTTCAAGTAGTCTTCCCGAGTAATTTTGGTTTTGTTTTTCATGTCTGTTTTTGTAAATGTGTTTTTAAAAGTTCCAGTGTGTGGGGTTCGATTGTCGTGTGGTGTAACATTTGAATTGGTGTATTGGAGTATTTGTTATCGTGGCAATGTAGGCAAGAGCCCGTGGGTCTAACTCCCGGACATTTTTGATTACTTCGATGATGACCGGTTGCGTGTAATAAGCGAGAATGGCGTGCCAATCTTCCAGTTGACCGTATTCAAGAACACGTTTAATAATGTAGGCACGGTGAGTATCCATATCAAGAGTTGCCTTATCTATATCCCAGAATAGATAGGGTGAAAGTTGATTGATGATGGATTCTTTTGTGTCTTTCATTCTAATTTATTTTCGGCAAAGATACGCAATTATTTTGATAATCTAATCACTCGATTTTCTCGTTACAGGGCAAATGCGTCAAAACGCTTTTCGCCCTGTCCTCGTTGCTGATTGCTTAATCTTTTGACGGACTTATTCTTCCGGAATAAGAATAATCTCTAAACGTGTCCGCGAGAGCAGGGGAAGGCAGTGGGTGTAGCAATGCTGCACGAGGGTATCGAAGAAAGCGGGGGTGTGGGCGAAGATGTCCCATAGTTCGCGGGCGAGGGTGATGTCGGCAATGCGGGCTATGGATGAAGGGGGGCATTGGCTTTCGGCGGCGAGGCGGGTGATGAAGGCTTTGTTCATCACGACGTGTTTGCTATGCGTGTCGAGGTTGCCCTCGGCGAGTTTGACGGCTTTGCCTATCATGATGCCCATGGTGACGGAGGGGATGGACTCGGTTTCTGCCAGTTTGAGGGTTTCGCCGATGAAGTTGCCGTAGTGGATAAAGGCTTGGTCGGGTAGTTCGGGGAAGCGGGAACGGAGTGTCTTTTCGCTCTTGGCGCCGGAGTTGATGACGATGTGGTTACAGCCAAGGGCTTTGGCTACCTGTATTTCTTTGCGGATGCTGTTGACGAAGGCTTCCGAGGAGAAAGGGCGTACTACTCCGGAGGTGCCGATGATGGAAATACCGCCCGTGATGCCGAGGCGGGGGTTGAATGTCTTGGTGGCGAGTTCCCTGCCGCCGGGTACGGAGATACGGATGTTGATGCCGGGTATATCCTTATGCTCCCGGAGCAGACGTTCCGCTTCCCGGGTCATCATGGCACGGGGTGTGGTGTTGATGGCTGGTTCCCCCACGGGGATACCCAAACCGGGAAGCGTGACGGTGCCGACTCCTTCGCCTTGTAGAAAATGGACGCCGGGAGTGGCGGACGGAGTAACTTCCGCGTATATCGTGTAGCCGTTCGTGACGTCCGGGTCATCTCCCGCGTCTTTGGTAATGCCGCAAGTGCAGGAGTTCGGGGCAAACGTGCAGGAGGCAACGGGAAAGGTGATTGTTTCACCGTTGGGGAGGGTGATTGTCGATTGCTGTTGCGGTTCGCCCGTGAGGAGTCCTTGCAGGGCGGCTACCGTGGCGGCTGTGGCGCAGGAGCCTGTCGTGAATCCGCTTCGCAGGGGGAAGAATCCCAGCACGAGTCGTTCCACCCGGTAGCGTAGCCCGTGTTCCCCGTTTACGGTGTAAAAACTTTCGGGTAACGCGGGACGGCGAATGACGAGTACGGGGATGCCGATGGCTTTTGCCGCTGTAATTTTTTCGGTGTAGAAGCCCGATTCACCGCTCTCTTTGGTGATGATGGCGTCCGGTTGAATCTCCCGGAATAGAGCCGCCTCGTCCTGTTTGTCCTGCCAGAAGAGTAATCTTTCCCGGGGGAAGCCTGCCCGAAGTGCAAGGTCGAGTGATTGTTCCCGGTCGAGTACGCGGAACCAGCAAGGCGTCTTTTCCCAATAGCGGCGCATCTTGTCGATGGTTTGTACCCCGGTAAGGGCGAGTAAGTTGTGGATGTGGTGGTGTTCAAGGTAATCTATGGCATCGTCGAACGAGTCGCACCAGACGAGCGATTCGTCCCGCTCGGGATAGAGGCGCTCGAGGCGGATGACGGGGATGTCCAAGCGTTCGGATACGGCGGCTATATTGGCGTGCAGTTGGGAGGCGAAGGGGTGTGCGGCATCCACGATAAGCCGGATGTCATGGCGGGTGCAAAAGTCTTGCATCTCGCTTGTATCCATGCCTCCGGCAACACGGGTACCGTGCTTACACTCGATTTGTTGCGTGTCGCTTTTGGTCGAGTAGTAATAGGGGGAGCCTGCCTCGTCGAGTACCCGGACTGCCGTTCTGCCTTCTGTTGTTCCGCCGAATATGAGGACCATGATATTTTAGATTTACGATTTATGATTTACGATTTATGATTTACGATTTATGATTATCTAATTTCTGAACAGGTGTTTGAATTGGTGTGAATATAGTTTTGACAGTCCCTTGCGGTTGTCGATGGCATCGCCGACGACAATCATGGTGGTGAGGGTGAGGTCGTTTTCTTTCACGATACGGGCGAGGTCTTGCAATTGTCCCCGGAAGATGCGTTCGTCTTTCCACGTGAGGTGGTAGCATGCAGCCACGGGAGTGGTGGGCGGGTAGTGTTGCAGGAGTTCGCTTTGTACTTGGTCGACAATGGAGGCACTGAGGAAAATACACATGGTGCTTTGCGAGCGTGCCAGCATGTGCAGTTTTTCTTTCTCGGGCATGGGGGTGCGTCCTTCGCCTCGCGTGAGGATGATGGTCTGCACCTTTTCGGGTATGGTGAATTGCGATTGCAGGGCGGCAGCGGCGGCGAGGAAGGAAGAGATGCCGGGGGTGATGTGGTAGTCCATGCCGTACTCGTCGAAGAATGCCATTTGTTCCTGTATTGCCCCGTATATGCACGGGTCGCCCGTGTGAAGGCGCACGACGAAGAGTCCTTTGTCGTAAAATTCTTTCATGAGGCTGAATTGTTCCTCGAGTGTCATCGTGGCGGAACTGCGCACGGTGGCACCGGGTTTGGCGTAATAGGTCAATTCCACGGGCACGAGGCTTCCGGCGTAGAGGATGAGGTCTGCCGTTTCAAGGAAGTTTTTGCCTTTCACGGAGATA
Source organism: uncultured Butyricimonas sp. (assembly GCF_959596855.1). NCBI lineage: Bacteria > Pseudomonadati > Bacteroidota > Bacteroidia > Bacteroidales > Odoribacteraceae > Butyricimonas > uncultured Butyricimonas sp. The sequence goes on along the minus strand of NZ_CAUFYA010000005.1, from coordinate 12,587 downwards.
AGTTCCGGGTCACCGGGTCCGGCACCCACGATTTCGATGAATCCCCGGCGTTCAGCCGCCCGGTCGAGAGCCACGGCAAAGGTGAAGTCGTTGCCCTCGGATAGTTTTCCTTTCTGTTTTTCTACTAATAATCTGTCGTTTAAAGATGTTGCCAATGCACTAGCTTCTGCAACACTCGGTACGGAGATGACTTCCATTACTTTCTTTGAGGGATTGGGTATCTTGATTTCAGCAAGTTCTATCGGGTCGTAAATGTGTACAGGAATGTCACCGGCTTTTCTAGTGATTTCGTCAACGAGCGATTCCTTCTCTTTTAAATCGATAGTGGATACGGTTGCTAATGCGAGGGGAGATAGGTGTTTTGCCTCAAGACTATGGAATATATATTCCGTTACTCCCTCGGAATTGCAGTTTTTGCGGCAGCCGACACCCAAGTGGAGTACTGCCGGGCGGTAGTACAACGCGGGTATCGGGCTTTCGTGCCGGAACGGGGTAACGGCAACGAGGAGTTGGAATTTACTGAAGTCGATATCCTCGAAATGGTAGAATATTTCCACGTGTTCCGGTGCGGTACGTTCCAGATAACGGGTGCCTTCGTCCCGCGTGTCAAGGAGCAGAGCCGTGGGACGGGTGTTGACGAATGCCGTGATGATGTTGTTCATCGGTGCGGTCGTTTCGGTTTTCCATCCCTGTTCTTTGCCAAGGGTATCGAGAGCCCACAAGCCCGTGTTGTCGCTTTGTGTCGTGATGACAGCTTCGGCACCCAAGATGTTGGCTACCCGGCGGGTGAGTTGGTTGGCTCCCCCGACGTGTCCCGACAGGACGGAAATGACGTGCCGCCCCGTGGTGTCGATGTTGATGACTGCCGGGTCGGTGTATTTCGACTGCACGGACGAGGCTATGGCACGGACGCATATACCGAGAGCCCCGATGAAGACGAGGGCATCGTACCGGGAAAAATGTTCGGACACGAAAGCGGTGATGGACGTGATGCCGGTGCAATCCGCCTGTTCTCCTTTGGTGAAAAGTTCGGTACCGGGCAGTTCTTGCCGTATGGTGCGGGCGATTTGTAAGCCTTGTTCTGAGGATATGATAATAGCTATCTTATTCATGTGCTGATGTTTTTTGTACTTGTATGATATCTATCGGGTTGTGGGTATCTACCGCGAGGCGGTGTTCTCCCGTGACGGAAAAACCGTGTCGGGCGGCACCGCGGATGAAGAGTTCTTTGCTTTCGGGTGATACCGAGTTAAAAACGATAATGCCGCCGGGGACGATAACCTCGTTCAGGCGGCAGATGATTTCTTCCATTTTACCCCCGTGTCCGCCGATAAATACGGCATCCGGGGGCGTGATGCCGGAGAGGTCGGTTGCGGTGAAGTCACCGATGTGTACCTCTATGCCGGGTGTGCCGAAACGGGCGGCATTGGTTATCATGAGATGCTCTCCTTCCGGGCGTTGCTCGAAGGCTACCACCTGAAGGTGGGGGAATTGGAGTTTCGCCTCGATGGAAACGGACCCCGTGCAAAAACCGATGTCCCAGAGCGTGTGGCGTTCCCGCAAGTCGAGCATGCCGAGCGTGAGCAGGCGGACGGGCATTTTGGTAATCATGCGGGTGCGTCCGTCGAGTAGTTCAAACTCGCTTTCCGGGATGCCGAAAGGACGAGGATGCGCGTGGGTACGTTGCAGGATGACGCAATTGGGAGCGACGAAATGTTGTCCTATTGCCTCATCCGGCGAGAGGGTGCGTACGCGTTCGTTTTCATTGCCGAGGATTTCTCCCGTGTGCATCCGGTAATTGTCGTACCCGTAAGCCAGCATTCGGCGGGCAATGGCATCCGGGGAGTGTTGCTCGTCGGTAAGCAGACCGATTTTCTCGTGTCCTTCGATGAGTGCCCGGTCAAATTCATGCCACGGTCGCCCGGTGAGGGAAACGACGTGCATGTCGTGGTAGGGAAGCACAAGGCGGTGTGCCAGTATCTGCAAGGAATTGAAGTAGGGGTATAGCCGAATGCCCGCTTCCGGGAGCCGTTTGCGTATGGTATTGGCGAAGCCGAAGAAAAGCGGGTCGCCGGAAGCGAAAACGACAATCTCGTCCTCACCCTCGTATTGCCGGAAGACGTTGTCGAGCGGCACCGTGATATCTATCCAGCGGTAACCTTCCGGTAAGAACGGGCGCACGATGCCGTGGTGACGTTTCCCCCCCGAGAATACGGTACGTGAAGCGATGTGCCCGAGTATTTCCCGGGAGAACTCCTGTTGTCCGTTGTCGTCAATTCCTATAATTGTAAAGTTCATAAGATAATTGAAAATTGAAAATTGAAAATTGAAAATGAAGGAAGACTTCATGGCAATTTTCAATTATCGGTTATAATTTAGAAATGCAGTATTGTCATTTTCAATTTTCAATTCTGCATTTTCAATTGTTTACACGTCCCTTCCCGGTCGCAGTCCTTCCGCGTCGTCAAAGCAAAGAATGGCGTTGACAAGTGTCGCGGCGAGGTTGCTTCCGCCCTTGCGTCCCTCGATGATGAGCTTCGGGATGGTGGTGAACGATTTCAACATGTGTTTGGATTCCCGCACGTTGACGAAGCCCACGGGTGCGCCGATAACTCCGGCGGGGTGTGCTTTGCCGAGGCGCGTGAGTTTGCATAGCTCCATGAGAGCCGTGGGGGCGTTGCCGAACACGTAAAGGGCGTCCGGGTGTTCTTCCGCGGCAAGACGTATGCCCGCCTGCGTGCGGGTGATTTTCATGCGGGCTGCCATTTCGGCTACACGTTCGTCGGAGAGGTAGCATTTCACCTCGATGCCCAACCGCTCCAAGGCTCCCTTGCGGATGCCGGAAGCCGCCATGGTGACGTCGGTAATGATGGTGCGTGTTTTCCCGTCGTGCAAGAGGGCATGGAGGGTTTCCACGGCGTTGTCGTCCGTGTAGAGGATATTCTCCATGTCGAAGTCCGCGGTCGTGTGGATGGCGTGCAGCAATGCCCATTTTCGCCCGAGGGGTATATCTTTATTTTGTAATTCCGATTCGATGGTGCGGAAGCTGCGCATCATGATTTCCTGCCCGATGCCCACTTTATCGGTGCCCTGTTCCCGGTAATAGCCGCGGGGAGTGATGATTTTGTCGTCCCACGCGTAGGATTGCGAGTTGCCGATAATCACGATGGTGAACATATCCACCTCCTCGGGGTCGAAGTCAGCTATCGTGGTAATCTTGATTTCCTGTTCATCCCGTCCCGCTTGACGCACGAAACCGACAGGGTTTTCCGGTGAGCGGTATTGGCGGAAGATTTCTTTCAGGCGATGGAGTTGCCAGTAGCGTCCTTCGCTTTTCGGGTTATAGATGGCAGTCACGAAGTCGGCGGAGGCGGCAGCCTCTATCCGGCGTTCGATTTTCTCCCAAGGAGTCATGAGGTCGGAGAGGGAGATGATACAGAAGTCGTGCCCGATGGGTGCGCCGAGTAGTGCGGCTCCTTTCTGGAAGGCACTTATCCCCGGTAGTATCTCCACCTCGACGGGACTCGCTTTTTCGCGTTTCATCTCGAGAACAAGGGGTGCCATGCCGTATATACCGGCATCGCCGGAGCTGACGACGCAAACGGTTTTTCCCTGTTCGGCGTACTCGAAAGCGAGCGCGGCACGGTCTTTCTCTTTCTTCATGCCCGTGTCGATGCACTCGGTACCCGGGTGGATGACGGATTGGATGAAGTTGAAGTAATATTTGTACCCGACAACCACATCCGAGCGTGTGATGGCGGCACGGACCGCGGGAGTGATGTCTTCTTCACAGCCCGGTCCGATGCCGACGACGTATATTTTTCCTTGGTTCATTGTCATAATTTTGAAGTATCGGACAAAATTACACTTTTACCGGCTGGATTGCAAATCAAATCCGGTCTAAATTCCGGAGTAAACGGCGGGGAAAAAGGTATGATATTCTGGTGTTTTATTAAATATCTTCTGGAGTTCTTTTAACCCCGTCAGAAGAACTCCAAAAGAACTTCAAAAGAACTTCAAAAGAACTCCCCTGTTTCCTCGCCGTCTTATGGTGATTTACAAGCAAGTGTTAATAGAGGTGAATTTATCTCTTTCGCCTCTTGCACAACCGGATGATGTATTTCACCGAGAGCACGATTCCCGTGAATGACACGGCGGCTCCCCCGAGAAGGAGAGTCCAGATAACGACGGTCCACAACACGGGGCGTTCGACGAGGAACTTGAAATCCAGCGTGTGCAATCCCCGGTAGAGCCAGCGTTTCCAGCGTCCGTTCGTGTCGTAGTGCGCGGGTTGGAAGGATTCGAGGTTATAGTAATAACAATCCTTCGCCTCGTTGTCGAGTTCGACCTTGTACGCGGGTAACGGCAGCGGGCGTCGGCGGGAAATGTAGTAATTGTCGTACTCCTCCATTTTTGTCACCGTGTAGGGAACGGTATCCCGGGTGAGGCGTTTGATGGCGGCGTAAACCATTTCTTCCGTGATACGGAAGGGACGGATGCTGTCGGCAGAGGCGTCGAGGGTAACGGTTTCCCGCTCTGTCCTCAATTTATACAGGGGCATGCCTTCGTAATGCGTCCATTCCACTTGTTTCACGGGACCGTGTGTCCGGCTGACGGCGGCAATAGCGTTGCGATAGTCCAGCGTGTAGGTATCGGGTGAGGGAGTCCCCCTGTCCGGCGTGCCTTGCCGCGTCATGCCCCGGGGTTTCTGTTCGCCGAACAGCCACGAGGGAAGCGGTGCCATGGACATGTATCCGCTTAATATCCACGTGAAGACGAATATCCCGAAGAAGAAGCCCGTGATGTGATGCCACTTGAACCACGGTTTCTTGTAGGGGGTGCGAAGGAAGCCTTTCCGGCGGTTCAGCCAATAGGAACGAATGCCGAGGATGAATCCCGTGAAGCACATGAACATCCCGAGGTAGCAAGACCAGTACATGAATCGCGTCCACAAGTTCTGGTTTTCCCGGATGACCGTGAAATATACCCAGTGGGGTATTGCCCCGAACCATGCCCAGAATCGTTTGTCGGAATCCGTGAATTGCAAGATATTGCCGCTTCGGGAGGAGATGTACAATTGATATCCTTCCGGTCCGTCATAAAAGAATTTGTACACGGGCAGTTCCCGTTTGTTGTGGGCAAGCGGTATCCATTGGTCGAGGGCGTGCAGGGTGTCTACCCGAGTAATGTTGTTGTTCGGGCACCAGTTTTTTGCCCGCCATTCACAGAGGGCGTAATTCACTGTCGGTGCCACGGCGTTGGTGTCGGCGTATAAATCATGACTCTTTCGCCGGTTCCCGAAATGGAACACGTTTTGTCCTTCCGGGTTGTCGAGGCTGATTCCGCCCGGGCGGACATCGGCAGGCAGGCGGCGGAGCGCATCTTGCATGTCGGGTAATAACGCGGTGTCAAGGGCTTGCTGGCGGGCGAAGCGTTCTTCTTGGCTTACACGGGGAAACGAATGGTATATCATCACGATTCCGGAGATAAACCACGAGAAGCACAGGATACAGAGAATGATTCCCAGTATCCTGTGGATATGGATGAGTAATCTTGTAATCATGTGATTAGTCTATGTCGTCGGTCTTTTCGTATTTCTTTTTCTTCACGATGATGTCTTCCCGTTTGTGGGTAGAGGCGAATTTAGCGTGACGGATGAACAGGTCTTGTATCGCCTCGTTTTGTCCCAGCCCCTCGAGGATGACGTTGACTTTATAACCTTTCTTTTCCAGTTCCTCTTTCCAGTCCCCGGCAATATCGTTTTTGGCATGGTCGCCCGCCACGAACATGAAGGGGACGAGGGTCACTTCCCGTGCCTTGTTGGCTTCCAGTTCCCGGATGACGTCATCCATGGCGGGATAGCCTTCGATGGTTCCCACGTGGTAGTTCTTGTGACCTTGTGCTTTCATCACGTAGTCGAGCATCCCGTAGGAAGAGTTTGCCGGGTGGTAAGTGCCGTGGCACACGAAGACACAATCGCCTTTCGCCTTTCCCCGGAGCGATGCGGCAAGGGCTTGTACGGTTGCCTTGTAGTCTTCCGGGGTGTAGAGCAGGGCGTTGCCCAGCCGGATGTCTTTGAATTTGTCGCGGTAGAGAGCCACTTCCTTGCGCAAGGCTTCCATCTCGATGCCCTCGATGATGTTCGTGGGTTGGATGATGAGGTGGGTGTAGCCGTCCGCTATGAGTTGGTTCATTGCTTCCACGGGATTCGGTTTCACGATGCCTTTTTCTTTCAAACGGCGCATAATCATGCGGGAGGTGTAGGCTTCCCGGACTTCGATGCCGGGGAATGCCTTTGCCGCTTTTTTATTGATTGCCTCGATGGTGAGGATGCGGGTGTCGTCGTGTGTTGTCCCGAAGTGAACCATAAGAAGGGCTATTTTGTCATTCGGTCCGAGGGTTTTGAATATATCGGATTCCTTGAAACCTTCGCCATGACCGAAGGCGGATATGCTTGTTAATAAAAGAAAGGCTATTAATATGTTTTTCATGATATCGGTTTTATTTCGTGAAACGGATTACAAGACTGGCGAAGAATGTTCTGCCGGGGTTGAGAGTTGCGTAGTTCACGCCGTTGGGGCGGTCGTCCGTCCAGTCGAAGAGGTTGTCAATCCCGGCGTTCAGTTCAAACAGGAAGTTACCCACGGGTGCGAAAGTATGCGTGGTGGCAAGGTTCCAAAGTTGGTACTTGGGAGCACTGGTGTCGGTGATTTTACCTGTTTTGGAGTCTACCTTGTAAATGTATTTCGAACCTTGTATTCTCCCGTTGACATTCACGTGCAGGCGGTATTTGTTCCACTCGTGTGTCCAGCCTCCCCGGAAGGTGGCGGCGTGTCTTACCGATTCGCTTAGGCGGCGTCCTTCCCCGTCGGCAGCGTAAACGCAGTTGTAAGCCCCCGCGGCGGAGAATCCTGCCCCGAGGTAGCTGTTCACGGAGATGTCGAAGCCTTTGATGCTCGCCTTGTCGAGGTTGTGGTACACGTTACGGGTTTTTATTCCATTGGCTTTATCTTCGTCCGTGGCCCCGATATCGTATTTCTCGATAATGTCTTTCACGTCATTGATATACCCGTTCGCGGAAATATTGAGGTATTTCCCGGTATACTCCACGTTCACGTTATAATAATTCGCTTTTTCCGGTTTCAAGTCGGGATTCCCGATGGTGATGGCTCCCCGGGCTTCGTAGTCGTAATATAGTTCCTGTATGCTGGGTGTTTTGAATCCGGCGGCATAGGAAGTTCTGAAGTTGAACGAGCCGAGCGTGTACATGAGGGCAATCTTCGGGGTGAAGCGGTTCTTGAACATCTCGTTGTAAACGTAACGGAAACCGGGGAGGATTTGTAGATTCTTCCATACACGGATTTCATCCTGCGCGTACACGGCGAGCGTGTAGATTTCTTTCGGTTCGTCGAGGCTGCCGGGATTTTTCATGTAGTCGTTAGCGTATTCCGTACCGAGCGTGAGTTTGTTGTATTCGCCCACCCGGAATACGCCTTTCAGGTTCCCGTTGTAATATTTTTGGCGCTTGGTCAATTCTTCATCCCCAACCCGGAATGTCGTGTCTTTTTTGTCAAGTTGGGCAACCGTGTAGAGTTTGTTGTACTCGTAATTGTCCATGTAAAGGTCGAGGGAGATGTACGCTCCATCGTTCATGAAGTATTTTCCGCCCAAGCCGAAATTGTAGTCCATGTAGGTGAGGTCGTATTGGTACGCCCCGTCGTTTTTCTTTTCTTGTACCGGACGATTTACTTCCCGGTTGAAATAACTTCCTTGCGCGCAAAGTTTCAATTGCTCGTTGGGCGCGTAAGTGAAGTGTTGGGTAACAATATTGGAATGGAATTTACTGGATGATTCGCTTCTCGTGGGGATGACCGTGTCGCCGCTGATTTCATTGGGGTTTAATTGCCATCCGCCCATTTGCCGTCTTTGATAAGAGGTGGAGGAAGTGAATTTACCGAAATTAAAATCAACACTGGCGTTTTGCGAGAAGCTGGATTCTCCCCCGAAACGGGTTTTCGACTGCACGCTGATAGGGTCTTTCGGTTGTTCGATGATAACGTTGATTACCCCGGCGATGGCGTCCGAACCGTAGAGGGCGGAAGCTGCACCTTTCAATATCTCGATGCGTTTCACCCGTCCCATGTCAATACGCGACAAGTCGGTATTGTTGGAAACATCTCCCGCCACTTTCTTCCCGTTGACGAGAATCAAGATGTATTTGTTGCTCATGCCGTTGAGCGTGAAGTACGAGCCCATGACCGTGGGGCGAATATTGAACGCGGGGTTCAGCAACAGAAGGGCGTCCTCGAAGGAGTTTACTCCTGCCTGCCTTAAGTCCGACCCGCTAATCACTTCTACCGGGACGGGCGAATCTTTCAATCGGCGGTGGGTTCCTGTTCCCGTCACCACGACCTGATTCAAGTTTACCGGGGTGGCGAGTAACTGGAATAATATGTCACTTTTGTTTCCGTTCACTTTCATGGAACCGACCTCGTAACCGGAGTAGCTGGCACGAAGCGTGTAAGTCCCGTCGGGTATTTTTTCCAGAATGAATTCGCCCTTGTTATTCGTGGCGATACCGATGCTTGTTCCGACTAACCGAACATTTGCCCCGGCAAGAGCTTTACCGGTTTTGGCATCTACAACTTTCCCCTTTAAGGTGATTTCTGCAAAAGCGACGCTCGCTAATGCTACTACGAATAATGTAGTCAGCGCTACAAATTTCTTCATGTAAGATTAAGTTTAAAAGTTCATAATGGTACTCCTGACCCCGGGAATACGCTATTACCTGTTTTGCTTTGGCAGGTCTCCTGACTACGCCTAAGAAAAGTACCTTCCCGTCCGCGAGGACAGTGGTGCAAGAACTTTCCTTTGAATCTCCTTGCGGAGAAACGGGCATCACAGTAGCGGGCACTGTGTCGGATTCTAACCGACTTCCCTCTTGTGCGCTAATGGGATATTAACACATCACCAAAGACTCCGCGAATGTATGCAGATTCCATTAAAAAATACAATGAAACGGAGAAAATTTGTACTCTATTGGTTTTAGGATGCTTGTTTTACCAAAATGTGATTACGCCATTTTCATACGTGAATATTCTTTCTTCCACGCCAGTGGTCAGATTGCGCAACCAATATAGTGCGTTTTTTGGCACGTTGTCATATTCTAGGTAAAAATTGCATCCTTCTTGTATGCCTAACGATTGCCAGCCGTCCCGGTCGTGGTATAGTAACTTGTATAAATTGCCGGGGTAAATCCCGTTGCCATCATTTCTAGGCAGGCAGACGAGTTCGTCGATTGTTACGGGTGTATCGAAATGTAAGGTTAGAAATGTATTGTATAACGAAACATTAGTTAGAGGGTTGCCGTCAATGGCGGCATGGTACAGAGAATCAGTTATCGCTTGTAGTTTTTCACCTCTCGAGTTAAAAAAATACAATTCTGCAATATATTTCTCTCTACCGCTTTGGGGAATGCGGTACCATTGGTATTTTTTATCGGGATGCATGTTCCTGGCTTTGAAGAATAGTTTTTTCGATGGCTCAAGTACAAAGACCGTGTCCACTCGTGAAAATTCTTTATCGTTGGAGGCTTCAATAATAGTGCCGTTTAAGGTGTTAAGATATTTGTGTAAGGCGTTTGTTAAATCCGGATTCTTTCGTTCCAAGTGTAATGTATGTTTTTGGGGGCTAGGGATAAGGTAGTGGGTATCTCCTTTTGTGTCAAGAATGAACGGGTAGTTGAATGGATGATACATGCCGGTGGAATCGTAATAGACAGGTAGGTAAGCGATGTTTTTTGCCAATTCACTGAATTTCGCTTTGTTATTTGAAACCTTTCCGGCTGCAATAGGTTTCCATTCAAGGTTATTAAACACGCATAGGTATGCGTGTCGAGGGGAATAGGAAGAATTGTTTTCTATTTGGATATCGGTGGTGTAGCAGTATGAATCCGTCACGTCTTGCATGAACGGGTCTTTGAAGAATTCGGGGATGAATTCTTCTTCTTCGGGTACGAGGAAAGGATTACGAGAAAATGTATTCCGGTATACTTTTGCGGTTCTACGGTCAAACGCACCTTTAATGGTGAAGGATTTATAAAGGTATGGTGGTTCGGAGCACCAATAATGGTAACCGTTGCGGTTCGAGTAAAAAGGAATACAATCAATGATAGAAGGGATACCTAGTGAGCGATGCGCAAGCATAGTGTTGTATGTGATGAAATAACAGTCCCCGAACGGATTCAATAATTTGAAAATGGAAGAGCCCCCGTTTTTAGGATCGTTTAACGTGAAATTTGATGCTAGTTTCTCGAGATCATGCTTGAGTGTAGACAAGGGAATATCGAAGGAAGTAACCTGCATGGAATCTCGCCATAGGTCTAGGCGTTCATGCTTGAAACGATAGGGAAGGATGTACTCGATAAAGAAATCAAAAGGGATGATCTCGAGTAACCCTTGCTTGTTGATCAATTCAAACGAGGCATCAATGTGTCGGATCAGGTAGTCTGCCGTAATGTATTTTACGTCTTCTTCACGTCGAATGTTTTTATCGTCTTGAATAAAATGATCGAGTGTAATATCGTACAATTTTTTGTAGTAGTAAGAGCATGTTGTATCTTGATCTATTATTTGTCGATAAGCATCTATTTTGTCACCCCTTAGCGTGTAATGTCCCGGCATATTTTCGATCAGGAAACGTGCCGCTTGTAATTTCAAGCTATCGGCGGGTGCGGAATAATGATGTAGCACTTTCTCGAGTTCTGGTCGGTTATCTCTGCTGAGTGTGAGTGCTTGTTCTAGCTTGGATGGAGTGCAACAAGCTGTTAGTATGGTTATAAGGTAACTGGATAGTATTATTGACAGTTTCATGTTTGTGTTATATTCTCATAAGTTTAAAAATGAGATTGTGCTTAAAATGGGTTATTCTGATTATGTTGTATACTTAATAGTAAGTGTAAAAGGATGAGTATCCCTCATCCTTTTTTTGTACTTATTAATTATTTCAGATCGCGTATATTAGAGCATTTTATAGCGAATACTCGTTCTAATCTTTTGGCATTCTTGTATATATGCCAATTTTTGTTATATGTCAATTTGAATTTGCTTTTTTGTAAATCTAAAGAGAATTGGTGAAGAAGTTGTATTGGAATATCGTATCTATCAGAAAACTTGAAATCAACTCCAATGATATTTCCTTCAGTATCTGCGTGAAGATTGAATATAATATTATTGGAAAAGGAAGGGATATCTGTTAATACTCCGTTTTTTTTGAAATACGGTGTAAACCATTTCTTGATAAGTTGTAAAAGAAGGTTTTTATCGCTATAATGTATTCCATATGCTTGATCATGTACATCATAGTTTGCCGGTACTTTTTTTATTTTTGGGTTGGTGTTCTCGATATAAATGTCTCCATAACCTGTATATTTCATGTAGATAACACTGTCTACTTTAAGTATAGTGGTGTCTACTTCCTGTGCTGTGAGCGAGAATGCTCCTAAGATAAAGGCGAATATAAGTAATATTAATTTCATAATTTATTTCTATTAGTTACATACTTGTTCTATTGATTGCAATAAATCATTAATGGAAGGTTCGTAAGGGACGGCGTAATCATAAGATGTTTCTGGATAAGTTCTACTTGTTTTCCCAAAAATATTAGCCCAATGATAAAATTCTTCTTTAGTCAAAGTTCCGTATTTTGCTCCATTGATGGTTATCTTTTTTAGAAATGCATAGTATTCTTTTTCGTACGTTGACAAACCTGGATAGATACAATAAAATGCATGTCCAGATTCCAACGCAACTTCCTCGTTTCCCCCGTAGCGGACGAATGCAGCGATATCCTCATAAATTCTTTCTTCAAATTCAACCATGTGTCTATTCTGTGTTAAGTTGGATACTCCAAAATAACGATATTGATACATATGGAATATTTCATGTCGCAAACTTTCAATGTTCATACTTTCTTTATCTTTGAATTTTAGACTACTGTTATTCGCTGCGGCACTAGCTCCTGCAAATTGTGTTCCTTCACCCATGTTTGGATCATATTTGACTTCTTCGAAAGGAGTTTTTGTTTTTAAGTATTCAAAGATAGCTTTATAGGCGCAATCTCTAACTAATTCATCCATTAATTCATTGAATTTTTTAATATCATCACCTAAGCCATTTTTTTTGAATAATGCGGCAGTTTTATCACTCATTGAGGGGGATGTTGTAGTTCCACCACCCCCTCCTCCCGGTGGATTAATCGGTTTATCGGGGTCAGGGTACTCGTAACATCTACAATCCGGCATCTTTTTGTGGCATATCGTACATCTCGTGCACGAGCATTCCGGTTCCTTGTTCCCGCAATAAAAGCATCTTGAACAAACACACCCGTCTCGCGTGCCGCAATATCTGCACACGATGACGTCAACCTCGTCGACTCCGGCAGAACAACCGTACGGGCAAAAGCCTTTGGTGTAGCCGTGTTGGCATTTGCCGTGATCGATGCCGCCTCCCCCGCTTTCATTCCCGGAGAACATGCTCGCTCTCGTGCTTGACGTTTCGCTGAAACTCAGGCGGGAATACTCTTCATCC